>JAIXRU010000126.1 GCA_027485045.1 Opitutaceae bacterium
CGCTGGCCCGCAGGGCCGCCCGCCACGGGTGCCCGCAGCGGCGGGCAGTGCCGGGCGCAACGGGTGATCGAACGATTATATGCCCAGCAGCTTATGTCAGATTGCCGTCTCCAATCGCGGATTCCGGGTTAAAAGGGAGACAAAACCCGGGTAGTTTGTGTCGGGCTGTTTTTCGGCTTTGGTCAGAAAAGCCGGAGAACATGGAATTAGGGACTGCCAGGGTGTCAGGTTCAATCCAGGTCAGATCGCGATTTCGATCCACCAGATGCTATGTGGATTAATCGCTAACTGAATAGCCCCACCGACCAGCTGGATCTTAACGCTTAAGGCGACCGGCCTTTGTATTGGGAGGTCTGCTCGGATTTCCTGTCACGTCGGCACCCCCACCGCCACCCCTCCACCCCTGGCAAACGCTTCGCGCGCATCTGCGTCGAAGCTCCGTAAAACACATTACGACGCCCCCGCTTTTATCAATAAAATGGATACCTCGATCGCTTTCCCATTACCCCCTAAGTTCCATTCACGGGGTTTCCGTCTATTAGGTGCTCTCCTGCTCGCGCTCTCTGTATTGATGACCGTTCCGTCGGCCGAAGCACAGACCTCGGCTGTATCGTTTTCGAGCGCGACCTATTCGGTGACCGGCTCCACCTCCGCCGCCACCAGTGCCACCATCACCATCAACCGTGCCGCTGGCGGTGTCGGCGTCGCTTCCGTCCGCTTCGTCGCCTACTGGAGCCACGATGACGCGATCTCGGTTTACAGCAGCACCGACAACACCGCCGGTGTGGTGCTGCCGGAGGTAGATTTCGGACAAGCCCGCGTGAACTCCATAGCGTCTGGCACGGTCACTTGGAGCGCAGGCGATTTCTCCGCCAAAACATTCACCGTCCCCGTTCGCTCCTTCGGCACCGGCACCGTGCGGGGCCGCGGCACCCTGCAACTCGCCCTCGTCACACCCTCCGGTTCCGCCGCCATCGGTACCCAAAACACCGCCAAACTCTTCATCGAGGACCCCAACGCCCCCGCCGCCGGCGTCATCCAATTCGCAAAACCCGTTTTCTACGCCAAAAAGGACGCCGGTAATCTCGTCGTCACTCTCACCCGTTCCGGCGGCACCACCGGTGCCGCCAGCGTCCAGCTCAGCACCAGCTCCACCCTGCCCGACTCCCCCATCGAACTGAAACGCACCGGGCAGGACTCAACCCTCACCGGAGAAATCCCCGCCACCGCCACCGCCGGCACCGACTACACCGCCCAGACCAATGTCGTCATCTCATGGGCCGCCGGCGAATCCGGCGACAAAACCGTCTCCATCCCGATCGTCAACAACACCACCCCCACCGCCCCCTACGGCAACCAGATCTTCGGCCTCACGCTCTCCAACATCTCCGGTGCCAGCACCGGCTACCTGCCTGCCGCTCATGCCTGCCTCGTTACTCCGTCCCGCTCGGTTTTCCGCCCCATCAATTACCCCTCCCGCCACGCCTTCCGTGTCCATGTCCCTCCAGCTGGCACCCCCGTCCGCGGTGTCCTCTTTTTCCTTCCCGGCAGCGGCAACAACACCGTCGGCGTCGCCAGCGACCCCCAGTGGCAGCAATTCGCCAACGCCCTTGGCTTCGCCGTCGTCGGCGCGAGCAACGATGGCTTCACCCTGCTCGGCGATTCAAACTCTCATCCGGCCAACCCCTCGCTTGGAGCCGGCAAACTGCTCGCCAACTTAAAACTCATCGCCGACGCCACCGGTCGCCCTGAAATCGCCAACGCCCCGGTCATCTTCTCCGGTTTCTCCATGGGCGGATTCAACTCCATCGAATCCGTCATCTGCATGCCCGAACGCTTCCTTGGCTTTATCGGCCACAAATCTTCCCAGTGGGTTCCGCTGACCGATACCCAAATCACCTCCACCCCCAGTCTTCTCAATGTCCCCGGTCTGCTCATCGCAGGCGGCAGTGGCGATACCAATGTCGAGCCCAGTTGGATCGAAGAAAACGCCTTTCAACCCTGGCGCTCACGCGGCGCACAAATCGCCGCCGTGCCCGACTGGGGCACGGGGCACAATCACGAGGGAAGCCTCGGCTTCAACCTCGCCTTCAGCTTCATCGG
Organism: Opitutaceae bacterium; assembly: GCA_027485045.1. GTDB lineage: Bacteria > Verrucomicrobiota > Verrucomicrobiia > Opitutales > Opitutaceae > IMCC26134_A. The sequence continues at coordinate 2,104 of JAIXRU010000126.1, forward strand.
CGAAGTCGTCCGACTGCGTTATCCCGTCGGTGCCGACCCCGTCGCAGGTCCCGTCTCCCTCAACTCCATCCCCACCGCCAACGGTTGGCTGGGAGACACCTACTACTCTCCATTACCACATGTAAATAATGACACCACTATCACCGGCATCCGCCGCCAGTCCGGACAGGTTGCCGCCGGCTGGGATGCCTTCCCGACCGTAGCCCCTGTCAGCGGTGCGGGTGCCTACACTCCAACCGGCGGCCAGACCGCCACCCAGTTCTCCTGGCTACCCAGCGAAACCTTCGCCCGCGCCTACCGCACCGCCGTCCAACGCGCCGAGCCCACCTACCGCTACGCCGCCAACCCCGACAACTCCGGCAGCATCGAAGGTAACTCCACCGGCGCCCCCCTCCCCGCAAACTCCCCCTATCGCCTGCTCCGCCGGGAAATGGCCCCGCTCTACGCTCCGGTCCAGTTCACCGCCCCTTCCATTCTCAACTCCGCCGTAGTCGGTCAGACCTACCCGATCGAGGTGGACGTGCGCACCCTCACCAATGTCGCTTCCGTGCAATTCTTCGACGGCCCCACCTCCCTCGGCACCGACACCACCGCGCCCTACACCACCACCTGGACACCCGCCGCCACCGGCATCTCCACCCTCAACGCCCTCGTCACCCTCTCCAGCGGCACCATCACCCAATACTCCGCCTTTCAACCCGTCGCCGTAAACACCGGTACCGCCGCTGGCATCCTCTCCTTCGCCCATACCGCCTACGACGCCTTCCGCTCCACCGGCAACGCCACCGTCACCGTCCTCCGCCAAGGCGGAAAAACCGGCGCCATCTCCGCTCTCGTCAGCGTGGGAGGCTCGGGCACTGCTGTATCCGGAACCGACTACACCTTCACCAGCGCCACCGTAAACTGGGCCGATGGCGACGCCGCTCCAAAAACCGTCACCATCCCGCTCACCACCACGCAAAAACGCCTCAACCGCACCCTCCACCTCACCCTCTCCACCCCCACCGGCGGCGCCACCCTCTTCACCACTCCGGGTCAAAACAGCCTCGCCCCCTATTGCCCCGACCGCCTCAAAACCTTCGTCACTCTTTTCGACGACACCGCCACCAACCTCGGCCTCTGGAGCAACACCCTCCTCGCCGGCGGCCACGGCCCCTTCCGTGCCCTCTACGCCGAAAACGGCTTCTTCCTTCAATGCCAGGGCGGAGGCATGAGCAATTCCGACACCGGCCAAATGCTCACCCGCGCCCTTAGCGGCGACGGCACTGTCACCGCCCGCCTCCACGCCCTCAGCCGCTCCAGCTACGGCAACGGCACCGAAGGCCGCTTCGCCGTCGTTCTCCGCAACGGCACCACCGCCAACGCCGCCTTCGTCGGCGCAGGCGCGATGATACCCTCAGGCACCACCAACCTGCGCCTCGAAGCCGTCCGCCGCACCACCGCCGGCGCCGGGCTCGCCGTCACCGCCAGCCCGGTGACGCTCACCACCCCCACCACCGCCACCTGGCTCCGCCTCACCCGCGCGGGCGACACCTTCACCGCCCAATACTCCACCGACGGCTCCGCTTGGACCACCATCGAAGCCGTCACCCTCGCCGGCCTCCCCTCCAACCTCACCGCCGGCCTCGTTTTCACCGGCGGTCACCGCTCCTACGCCGGCTGGTGCGTCGCCGACAGCGTGACCATCACCGGCCCCAACGCCCCCGCCGTCCCCACCACCCTCAGCGCCACCCCCACCGCCTCCCAAATCAACCTCTCTTGGACGGACGCCTCCGCCAACGAAACCGGCTTCATCATCGAGCGCAGCACCGACGGCACCAACTTCCACTACCTCGCCACCGCTGCTGCCAACGCCAACACCTATACGGACTCCGCCGTCTCTATCGGCAACACTTACACCTACCGCCTGCGCTCCAACTCGGCCTCCGGTGATTCCGGTGCCTCCACCAGCACCTCCGCCGCCTTACCTTCACCCCCGGTTATCACCGCAAACCAGACTACGGCCAATGCCTTAAACTCCGCCCTCTCCTACCAGATCGTCGCCAGCCAGAGCCCCGCCTCCTATGCACTCACCTCCGGCAGCCTCCCCCCCGGCGTCACCCTCAATACCAACACCGGCCTTCTCAGCGGCACCCCCACCGCGCTCGGCACCTTTACCCCCAGTTTCACCGCCACCAACACCGCCGGCACCTCCCCCGCCGTGGTCGTCACCCTCACCATCGTCGATACCGCCCTCATCCTTCAGGAACCCTTCGCCTACACCGTCGGCTCCAACAGCCCCGACCCCGACGGCGGCCTCAACAGCGGCAACGGCCTCCCCGCCACCAACCTGACTGGCAGCCCCTCGGGCACCAGCACCGGCCTCTACGGAAACTACGGCACCACCCTCGACGTCGCCACCGGTCTCACCTACGCGCAGGGCTCAAAAACCCTCACGACCAGCGGAGGCTCTGCCACCCCCAACAACGCCACCTGGGGCACCGCCGTCTCCATCTATCGCAACATGACCACCGACCCCAACCTCGCCCGTCGCGTGGGCAACGTAAACACGGGCAACCTCGGCGTGGATGGCGACACCCTTTACCTCTCGTTCCTCGCCCGCAGTTCCAGCACGACCATCCGCGCCTTCTGGCTGAATTTCTCAAACGGCTCGCGCAACATCTACGTCGGCAACACCGCCACCAAATGGTCCATTGAAGACAACGCCGCTGGCCTCCTCTCCAACTCCACCGGAGCCTTCACCGCCAACACCACCGCCCTCCTCGTCGTCCGCCTCACCTTCGCTGCCGGCGCGACCGACACGATGAGCCTCTGGGTCAACCCCCCGCTCGGCGGCCCCCTGCCCGCCACCCCCGACGCCACCCTCACCATCGGTGCCGACTGGTCCTTCAACCAACTGAATTTCCGTCCCCTTGTGCTCGGCACCATGACTATGGACGAACTCCGCCTCGGCACCACCTATGCCTCCGTCACCCCCTACACGGAACCCCCGCCAACCGCACCCAGCTCCCTCGCGGCCTCCCAAGCGTCCTCGACCCAAATCAATCTGACTTGGGCCGACAACTCCACCGACGAAACCGGCTTCAAACTCGAACGCAGCCCCGACGGCAGCACCGGCTGGACCCAGATCGCCACGCCCTCCGCCAACGCCACGAGCTACTCCGACACCGGCCTCTCGGCCAGCACCACCTACTACTACCGCCTCCGCGCCACCAACGCCGCCGGGGACTCCACCTACACCGCCACCGCCAGCGCCTCCACCCAGACCGGGATGCAAGCCTTCCGCGCCACTTACAGCCTCGCCGCCGACGGCTCGCAGGACACCGCCACCCCGGCCGGTGACGGAGTCCCCAACCTCCTCAAATACGCCTTCAACATGATCGGCTCGCGCACCGGCCAGGCCCTCACCCTCGCCACCCCCAACGCCTCCGTCCTCGACCCCTCCGGCTCCGCCGGCCTGCCCTACGTCTCCCTGCTCTCCGCTCCCAGCTCCACGCTCCAGCTCACCTACCTCCGCCGCAAGGCCGCCTCGAATCCCGGCATCACCTACGCCGTCGAGTTCACCGACGACCTCGCCACTTGGGCCGTCAACCCCTCCGCCACTGAGAGCACTACGTCCATCGACGCCACCTTCGAGCGCGTGACCGTCACCGACTCCGTCGCCGCTCCCGCCAAACGCTTCGCCCGCGTCAAGGTCACCTCTTTATGAAGACCACTTCGCGCCTCCCACGCGTCTTCCTCACCGCGCTCACCTTCGCGCTCGCTGCCCTGCCTCTGCGCGCCCAGGTCGGCATCGCCAAGGAGACCGTCGGTGTCAGTGTCGTCACCCAAGTCAGCCCGCCGCAGATCACCCTGAGTTGGATGGCCAACGCCAACCCCAACCTCACCACCCCCGGACACAGCATCTTCCGGCGCAACGCCGCCTCGGATCGCAACACCCTCTTCTCAGCCGACGGCCTCTCTTGGACGCCTGCCGCCTCCGCTCCGTCAGACGGACTCGAAAGCGTCGCCCAAGGCACACCCTCCGGCGTCTCCACCTTTATCGGCATCTCCAACGATCCTGGCGTCTATCGATCCACCGATGGTTCCACTTGGACACGCATCGCCTTCGTTGATGACACCGCCGATACCCCCCGCATCGTCGCCTACGGCAACGGCCGTTACATCACGAACATCGGCGGCTACTTCTTCAGCTCCACCGATAGCACCGCCTGGACCAAATCCACTCGCTACGCTACACTGGCAAACTTTCCTGTCATCATCAACGACCTCACCTTTGCCAATGGCACCTGGGTCGCCGTCGGTCGCGGCTACGGCGGTGGAAGTATTGCCAACGCGGAAGGCGAAATCCTCGGCTACCGCATGGGGATTATCACCTCTACCAACGGCACCACCTGGACGCTGCGGCAGGAAAACGACACCACTACCGCGCCCGCCAACGAAAACATCGGGCGCACCCTCCACGGCGTCGCCTTCGGCAGCAGTGCCTGGGTCGCCGTCGGCCTCGGCGGCAATATCTACCGCTCGACCAACAACGGCACCACTTGGACTGCCATCGCCAACAGCATCACCAACGGCTCCAGCACCATCACCCATCTCTACAGCGTTGCTTACGCCAACGGAGCCTTTGTCGCCGTCGGCACCAGCCCGAACTCAACCAACGGAACCCCCGTCATCCTCCGCTCCACCGACGACGGCCTCACCTGGTCCACCGTCAGCCTCGGCGGCAGTCCCGCCACCCGCCAGACCCTCAACCGCATCCGCGTCAACGGGGGACAATTCCACGCCGTGGGCGATGGCGGTGCTTATATCCTCTCGACCGATGGTCTCACCTGGACGGCCCGCTCCACCACCAACACCTCGCCGCAAAAGGACATCGCCTTCGGTTCCGCCCTCCAAGTCATCGCCAGCCAGCCCGGCTGGGGTAACACCCCCCTAATCTCCGGCCTCTCTCCCTCGACGCTCACCTACACCGATACAAGCCCCCAAATCGGCATCGCCTACGATTACGCCGTGCGCCGCCACACCCTCGGCGGCGGAACAGGCGGATTACATGTTGAACACACTCCCGCCGCCATCGGCCTGCCCGTGGTCGAACAGCGCGGAACCGTCATCCTCGTCGTCGAAAATACCCTACCAACCGCCCTCGCCAACGACTACTCCACCTTCCGCAACAACCTCGTGGGCGACGGCTGGAAGGTTGAGGAAATCCTCGTCCCCCGCGCCCTCACCAGCCCCACCGCCCCGCAACGCCTCGCCGAGGTGCAGACCATCCGCAGTGCCATCCAAGCCCTCTATCAAGCCGACCCCACCGGCGTGAACACCGTCCTGCTCATCGGTCGCGTCCCCGTCCCTATATCCGGATTTATCGGTCCCGACGGTCATGCCGGTCGCCCTTTCCCCGCCGATGTTTATTACGCCGATGTCAGCGGCACTTGGACGGACACCCGAGATTTGCCCGGACAATACACCCCGGGCGATGGCAAATTCGATCAAAACACCCCCCCTGTGTTGCCAGTGCTCGCGATAGGCCGCATCGACTTTGGCGACCTGCCCGCCTTCTCGATCTCCGAAACCCAGCTCCTCCAGCGCTACTTCCAAAAAAATCACCGTTTCCGCCACGGCATCACCACCGCCAATCGCAAATCCTACGCCGCCAACAACTGGGGCGGCACCGCAACCAGTGTCAGCCTGCAAGACTACACCTCCCTGCCTGTCATCCTCGGCTACTCCGCCGCGCTGGGATTCTCCAACTTCACTTACTCCTACGACGGTGGTTGGAAAACAGCGCTTGGTGCAAGCAGCTACCTGCTCAGCTTCGGATCGGGCGGGGGATCCAACACCAGCGCATCCGGCATCGTCACGACCACCGACTTCACCACTGGCAACTACCCGACATTTTTCATGACATTTTATGGTAGTTACTTTTGCGAATACAACCTCTCCAACAACCTGCTCCGCTCCTCCCTGGGAATGCCCGATTACGGCCTCACCGCGCAATGGTCCTCCCACAACCCCGCCTACCTCGGCCTCAACATCCCCATCGGCCTGAGCGGCGTTAAAGACTACATCCATCCCGCCGACATCCCCAACCCCAATACCCAGTCTTGGTTTAACATTTACGATGCCAAACTCGGCGATGCCACCTTGCGCATCTTCCCCACCAAACCAGCCAGCAACCTCACTCTCAGCGCCAGCACCGGCCAGATCACCCTAAACTGGAGCGCCTCGACCGACACCTCCATCGTCGGCTACCACGTCTATCGCGCCACCAGCCTCAACGGCCCCTTCACCCGCCTCACCGGAGCGGCGATCACCACCAGCACCCCCACTGGCTCCGCCCCCGCCGGCACCAGCTTCACCGACAGCACCATCGCGCCCGCCACCGTTTATCACTACATGGTTCGCGCGGTGAAACTGGAGACCACCAATCAAGGCACCCACTACGCCCTCAGCCAAGGCATCTTCGCCACCAACGAAATCCCCGTCATCGCCCCCGGCCAGACGCTTTCGGCCCCCACGGGTGCCGCCCTCAGCTACACCCTCACCGCCAGCAACGGTCCCACCAGTTACGCCCTCAGCAGCGGCTCCCTCCCCCCGGGCCTCACCCTGAACACCTCCACCGGCCTGATCAGCGGCACCCCCACCACCCCCGGCGTTTACACCCCGAGCTTCACCGTCACGAATGGCGGCGGCACCTCCCCCGCCGTCTCGGTTACCCTCACCATCGTCAGCTCCGCGCTCATCATTCACGAACCCTTCGCCTACACCGTGGGCACCAACAGCCCCGACCCTGACGGCGGCGCAAACTCCAACAACGGTCTCCCGGCCACCAATATCGGCGGCACCCCCGGCGGCACCAGCACCGGCGTGCGCGGTGCCTGGGGCACAACGACCGATACCGTCGCGGGTCTCACCTATAGCAATGGCAACAAGACGCTCGTCACCTCCGGCGCGGCCGCCCGCGTGAACAATGCGGATTGGGGCGGCAACCCCGTCATCTATCGCAACATGACCACCGACCCGTGGTTGGCCCAGCGCGTAGGCGGAGTGAATACCGGCAACATCGGTGTCAGCGGCACGAGTCTCTTCGTGAGTCTCTTGGCCCAAACCTCCAGCGCCACCAACAGTGCCTTCCGCTTTTCCTTCAAAGCAGATGGTGCGGCCAATTTCTATCTAAACAACACCGCCACCGGCTGGGCTCTCAACAACAACGGCGCAGGCGATGTCGTCGCCACCGGTGCCACCCTCGCCCTCAATACCCCGACGCTCCTCGTCCTGCGTTTTGACTTTGCCGCGACCACAACGGTCAGCCTCTGGGTCAACCCCCCGCTCGGCCAAACCCTCGGCACTGCCCAAGCCACGATCAGCGGAGTCAACTTCCCGGGCTTCCTCAGCTTCCAAACCAGAGCCACCGTCACCAACGCCATGACACTCGACGAACTGCGCGTCGGCACCAGCCTCACCGCCGTCACGCCCTTCACCGAAGCGCCGCCTGCCATCACCGCCGCCCAATCGGTCTCCGGCTCGATCGGCATTCCCTTCACCTACGATGTTCAGGCCACCGGCGTGCCCACCAGCTACGCCCTCGCCACCGGTTCCCTCCCGCCCGGACTCTCCCTCAATACCTCAACCGGACGCCTCAGCGGCACCCCCACCGCCGTCGGCACCTACACCCCGAGCTTCACCGCCAGCAACGGCGGCGGCACCTCGCCCGCCGTCGCCGTTACAATCACCATCGGCAACAGCCCCGTCCTCCTCACCGGCTCCGTGATCGGCACCGCCGGGTCTTACAACAACAGCGGCGCCACCGTGGACAAAGTTTTTGACGGCAGTCTGACCACTTTCTTCGATGCCCCCACGGCCAACGGCACCTGGGCCGGACTCGATTTCGGTGCAGGCAACGAAAAGATCCTCACCGAGGTCCGCTACGCTCCGCGCAGCACCTATGAAAGCCGTATCGTCAATGCCATCATCCAAGGCTCCAGCTCCGCCGACTTCACCACCGGCGTGGTCAACCTTTACACCATCAGCACCGCGCCCACCGCCGGGGTGCTGACCGCCCAATCCATTTCCAACCCCACCGGCTTCCGTTACGCCCGCATCCTCATGGCCAACGGCAGCTACGGCAACGTCGCCGAACTCCAATTCTACGGCACCGCCGCCCTGCCTCCCCCCACCGGCATCCAGTCCTTCCGCACCACCTACGGCCTTTCCACCAACGGCTCTCAGGACCTGCTCACCCCCGCCGGCGACGGCGTGCCCAACCTCCTGAAATACGCCTTTAACCTGCTCGGCTCGGGCACCGGCCAGGCCGCCACCCTCGCCACCCCCAACGCTACCGTCCTCACCCCCTCCGGCTCCGCCGGCCTGCCCTACGTCTCCCTGCTCCCCGCTCCCAGCTCCACGCTCCAGCTCACCTACCTCCGCCGCAAGGCCTCCACCTCCCCCGGCGTCACCTACACCGTCGAGTTCTCCGACGACCTCGTCACCTGGGCCGTCAACGGTTCCGCCACCGAAAGCGTCACCTCCCTCGACGCCACCTTCGAACGAGTAACCGTCACCGACTCCGTCGCCGCTCCCGCCAAGCGCTTCGTCCGCGTCAAAGTCACTCAATAGGGAGGGACAACCTCCATGTGGGCCGCGTCCCCCCTTCGTCCTACCCGCTACTTCCCCGCCGCGCCCCCGCGCGGCCGCGCCGTCGGCCCGTCCTTCCAGCGCACGGGCACCAGCACCGTCTTCGGGAAGCGCGGCGCCCCCCGCTCATTTTGCAGCACCCGACCGATCAGCACGTCCATCGCCGCCCGAGCCTGGTTCTCCGGTTGCAGGTCGATGCCCGCGCAGGGCGTCACCTCCCAGTTGGTCCCCAAGTGCGCCAGGTTCACATCCTCCGGCACCCGCACGCCTATCGCCGCCAGCCAGTCCAGAATCTCGTGAAAGGTAAAAATCATCCCGTCCGGCCGCTCCCGCTCCCACCATGCCTTAAACTCCGCCATCCGCGCGACTTTCGTTTGCCCCTCACACAAGATCAGCGGTGTAGCCGTCTCCTCCGGCCGCAGTCCGCGCTCCAACCAGGCGCGTGAACTCGCCACCCGGTTGTCAGCTGTATCCTGCCACTGCGTGGTCGCGAAGCCGATCTTGCGACACCCCTGCGCCCGCAGCCCTGCCAGAGCTTGGTTCCAACCCGAGTTCGCATCGGGCCGGATCATGTCGTGCGGATACGTCGGCAACACCGTGCCACCGATCAGCCCTACTTGCGGCATCAGCACCACCGCGCAGCCCGGCCAATCCGCCAGCGCCAGCCGTGCTTGATACAGGGACAGCATAACCATGCCCAGCACCCCGCGCGTATGCAGCAGTCGTTGCAAGCGCTGCGTCTGCTCCGCCACCCCCTCCGGGCCGACCGTGGGCACGCGGATCAGATCGGCCTTAACCCGAGTTCCGCAGTTCGAAAGATGGTTTTGTTGTATTTGAGGCACTTGCGTAATTTAAGGGGCGATTTTCGGCACTACATTGCTGATTTCGCGGGTGCCTTTGGGCAGGCGTAGGCCGAGGTGGGCCAGGAGTTGGGCGGTGGCCGGTTCTGGCGTGGTGACTACCCGCAAGCGCAGTTCGGTCGTGATTTTGGAGCGGCGCACGGGCACGACGACGTCCACGCTTTTGATTCCGGCCACTTCTTTGACCAACTGCCGCGCGCAGGTGCCCAGCCCCTTTGAGTGCATCCACTGCTCGAGCGTGCGCCACAGCGCCAAGGCCAGGAAGCAGACCAGGATATGCGCCTGCACCCGGTCCTCTTTATGGTGAAAAACCGGTCGCAGTCCCAGATCACTTTTGGCGGTGCGAAACGCCGCCTCTGCCTGGGTGAGCTGGATATACCACTTCCACAACAAGACTGGATCTGTCTCCTCGCAGTTGGTGCGCAATAGATACGCGCCTTTTTGGCGGTGCGCCTTTTGTCCGGCGTCGAGCCGGCTGCTGATGCGCAGGCCGGCGGCACGGCCTTCCCCATCGCGCAATACTTCTGCCACTACGATGGAGGCGGCGGCCGGATACTTGCCCAGGTGCCGGCCGATCCGGCGCCCCACCGTTTCCTGATCGGCCTGCGGAGTGCGGCGCAGCCAGGCGTCGATCTTGATCAACTCCTCGGTCAGCCGCTCGCTCTGGCGTTGGAGCATCGCGCGCTCCTTATCGGCCCGCGCGCCGCTGCGACATAGCACGTAACGCTCGCCCGGCTCGCCATCGGGCTGTTCGACCAAACGCACCTCCAGCCCGTCTTGCACGGTTTTCCAGTCGGATTGTTCGAGCAAAGTCTGCTCGTGGGCGCGCAGCCAGCTCTTCGGCGTGCCGACCAGGTAGCGCGCCTTGCGTTCGCGCAGGAAGGCGATGTTCGCCTCGGAGACCATGCCCCGGTCCATCACCCAGATCCGTTCGGCCTGGCCGTATTTGGTTTCCATTGCACGCACGATGTCCTCGACCGTGCTCACATCGGCGCGGTTGCCCGCGAACACCTCGAAGCTCAGCGGCAGGCCCTCGGGTGTGCAGACCAGGCCGATGCAAACCTGCTTGTTGCCGCTGCGTTGATCGCGCGAGTAACCGCGTTGGGCCTGCGGATTGCGCTCCGCCTCGCCCTCGAAGTAGGTGCTGGTCACGTCGTAGAGCAAAAACTCGAAGCGCACGCCAAACCACTCCCGGTAACGCGTCATCAGGTGGGCGCACAAGGCGTCCTTGTGCGCGCCGAGCTGATCGAGCGCACGGTAGAGCCGGTCGTCGTTGACCAGACGGGTGTCGATGCCGAGCAGATCGTCGAGCGCGGTGGTGCCATACCAATGCTCGGCCACGCCGAGTTCGGAGCGTTGCGCGCAAAACCGCGCGACGGTGAGCAGCGCGGCGGTATGCGCCCAGCCCACCGACTCGCGGCCCTCGGGCAAAAGCCCGCCGAGCAACTCATCGAGCTTGAGCCGGTGCCAGAGCGAGAGGGCGAGGTAACACTCGCCGAAGTCGCGGCTGCGTTCCACGCGCAAGGCGCGCAGATCGGCGGGCTCCCAATGCGAGTCGGAGTCGCCCTGCGCATCGCCCGGCGAGCCGAGCCCGGGCAGAGGCGCGGTGTTCGGCTTGGGCACCGGAGTTTCACCGCGCAACAGGGCGGGCAAATCATCCCAGCCCCCGCGCAAGCCCGCCAGTTGCGCATCGTCGAGTTTGCCGAGAGAGGCGACAATCTGCTGACGCGGCCCACGCTCGGTGCGCACTGTCCGGCACAAGTGCCAATAACTGTAACCGACCCCGCGCGCCGACTTGGTTTTGCGTCGTAGGAACATGCCCGGCAGTATCGCAGAAACCCGATTGGTCTTCAACGGGGTGTTCGGCACTACATGCCTCCAAAAACTCATCTTCCCTCGTAGCCGCCCGCCGCCAAAAATCCGCTCTCCTCTGAAACTTTTTTAGCCGACCACGCCAACTGCGGAACTCGGGTTAAAGCCCCGTCGCTCCGCCTCTGCTTTAAGCAAGCCCTCCCACCTCTTCTCCGGGTAATTCAGCTCGTAATCCACCACGATGGCCAGCGTAGCCGCCGCGTGGTCCGGTCGCCCGCGCCGCATCGCCGCCTGATGCGCCTGCACCAGCGGGTTTGGCCGCCAGCCGCTCGCCTTGGCCACCGCCTGGATTTTCTCCCGCGTAGCCGCGCCTACTCGCGGATTCCCCCTCAATGCCATCGACACCAGCGCCGCACTGCACCCGACCTTGGCCGCCAACATCTTTAACGTCGGCACCTTGTCGCCACCACCAGAACCGCCCCCTGACGACTCCTTGCGTTGTTTTTTATTCATAATGCCCCCCGCGTTCGCTGCACCTGTAATTTGTAAGACATACGTAAACAAACATTCGTTTAACCGTTTAAACAATCGCTCCATTGGCAAGGCCCGTTTCCTCGCCCTCTTTATACTCATCAACCCCCGTTCGCACCGGTGATCCCCCTTTCTGCCGCTGCCTGCGCCTCTCCAACCCCTGTTTTTCACTCCATGAATCGCCGCAGATACTTGAACTTTCTCGGCGTCCCGCCCGGCGGCATCGGTTGCGGCAAGATCGAGCTTTGTCCCGCCGGAGCCTTCCGGCACCCGACCATCCACAACCCTGTGGATACATCCCTCACCGGCATCCACAACCGGTTCAAGTTCATGACCAGGCTCCCGGTCGTGTTCATAGTCATCCTGGCATTTTGTTTTCTCGCGAGCTCCTTACACGCCGCGCCGGGCACACTACAGTTCAGCCAGCCGGTTTTCACCGCCTCCGAGGCCGGACCCATCGTATCCACCGATGCCAACGGCGTGAAATACTTCACCCCTACGATGACCGTCACTCGCACCGGCGGCAGCACCGGCGCACTCACGGTGGACTACTGCGTGTATGTGGACGAGACCACCGATAACGCCCTCGAATACAACTACGTCGCCTACGGTAATGTGAACGCCAACTACAGAGCCGTTGACAACACCCGCCAGTGGGTCTCCGCCGGAAGGTTCACCTGGGCCGATGGCGATACCGCTCCCAAGACATTGCCGTTCGGGTTCAATATCTTCACCAACCCCACGCAATACACCCTCTGCGCCGCCTCCGCCGTGCAGGGCACTATCACCTACTCCGCCCGCCTCACCAACGTCACCGGCGGCGCCACCCTCGGCACTAACGCCACCGCCAAACTCGAAATCACTGACGCCGAAGCCCCTGCCGCGGGTGTGCTCAACTTCAGTTCCCGCCGCTACTACGGCCCCGACGGCGGCAGCGCGGTCATCAGCGTGCGCCGCGACGGCGGCACCACCGGCAGCGTCTCCGTCAACTACGCCACCAGCAGCACCCTGCCCGCCGTCGGCGCGAATCAGGCCGCCATCGGCGCCGGAGTATCCGGAACCCACTACACGCCCGCCACCGGCACGCTCACCTGGGCCGCAGGCGACAACGCGGTGAAAACGTTCACCGTGCCCTTGCCCGCCACCGGCATCACCAACGGCGCGCTCAATGTCGCCGTGAATCTCTCCGCGCCGACCAACAGCGCGGTCCTCGGCACCGTCGCCTCCGCCTTGCTCACCATCCAAAACAAGGCCTCCACCGTCTACGACATCAACGACACCATCGACGGCTCCACTTACCGCGTCTCGCTCCCACCCGGCACCGACCCCATCCGCGGCATCCTCTTCTGGTGGCCCGGCACCAACGGCGACGACCGCCATTTCACCACCGATCCCAACTTCCGAAAAATTGCCGACCAGTGGCGCTTCGCTATCGCCAGCCCCAGGTATAACAACGACTCCGCGCCCAACCGAATCGAGTTCCCCCAGCCCAAGCTCGCCTTCTTTTTTAATCGTCTCTCCCAGATCGCGAAAAACACCGGCCGCGCGGAAATCATCAACGCGCCGTTTGCGCTGAGCGGCATGTCGGCAGGAGCATACAGCGCCTCCGCATCTGTCAATATCTGGCCCGAGCGAACCATCGCCATTTTGGGCCAGGAGGCATGGACATCTCCCTATTCATCAAATCTGCCGGGCTACGTGACCTTTGACCCGTTGTCGAAAGAGATCCCGTGTCTGGCCCTCGGTGGCCAAAATGACTCGACAGTTAGGGTAAGCAGCATGTTCCCGTCGCAAAACGACTATCGCAAAGGCGGAGTCACCCGCAGCGCCGTGATGATGTGTTGGGGTCGCTCACACACGTTCAGCAACACCGGCGCGGCCTACAACTCGGTCGCCCTCTACTGGCTCGACCAGGTCATGGCAGCCGGTCGCTACCCGTCCAATCTCACCCCCACGTCCACCACCGCACCGGTGCTCCCTTCGCTCCCCATGTCGTCCGGCTGGTGGGGCGCGCGTAACTCCACCAACACCCACGGTGCCTACGAACTCTCCGGCGGCTCCAGCCGCTACCTAACCATCGCCCCCGACGCCACCTTCACCGGAGTCAAAGACCTCAGTAACGACCTCGTCGATTCCTGGCTCCCCACCGAATCCGCCGCCCGCGCCTACCGCGCCTTCGTCTCCCTCCCGACCATCACCTTCAGCGCGCCCGCCCAGTTCACCAGCGGTCTCACCGGCGTCCCCGTCAGTCTCGCGATTAACGAAAACGGCTTCGGCACCGGCCTCACCAAGGTCGAATTCTACGAGGACAACACCAAGGTCGGCGAAGACACCACTTCGCCCTACACACTCTCCTGGACGCCCGTCACTGCCGGCGCGCGCAACCTCACCGCCATCGCCTCCGACGGCAGCGGCCCGAAATACACCGCCTTCACCCTCTTCCTCGCCTTCGACCCGGTCGCGCCGACGATCACCGCCGGACAGTCCAACAACGGTGTGCTTAACCTGCCGTTTTCCTACCAACTCGCCGCCGGCGGCCCGCCCACCAGCTACGCCCTCGCCAGCGGCAGCCTGCCCGCCGGCGTCACGCTCAACCCCTCCACCGGCCTGCTCAGCGGCACGCCCACCGTGAGCGGCACGTTCACGCCCGCGTTTACCGCGACGAACAGTGTCGGCACCTCCGCCGCCGTGACCGTCACGCTTAACATCGCCGCCACCGCCGGGGTGATCATCTACGAACCCTTTGTCTATACGGTCGGCTCCAACGCCCCCGACCCCGACGCCGGCCTCAACAGCGGCAACGGCCTTCCCGCCACCAACCTCAGCGGCAATCCCGCCGGCACCAGCACCGGACTGCGCGGCACTTGGGGCACCACCACCGATGTCGTGGCCGGCCTCAGCTACACCCAAGGCACCAAGACCTTCACCACCTCCGGCGGAGCCGCTCGCATCAACAACGCCACTTTTGGCGGCAATCCGTATATCTACCGCTTAATGACCGCCGATCCGTTCCTCGCCCAGCGCATCGGGGCGGGCAACAACGGCAGCTTCGGCGTCGATGGCACCAGCCTCTTCGTCAGCTTCCTCGCCAGCACCAGCAGCGCCACCGCCGACGCCTTCCGCCTGAGCTTCAAATACGACGGCACGGCCAATTTCTACGTCAGCAACACTGCCACGACCTGGAGCCTCAACGGCACCGCCGCGACCAGCTCGCCCCTCGCGCTGAACACGCCGACGCTTATCGTCCTGCGCTTCGACTTCGCAGCCGGATCCGCCGACAGCGTCAGCATGTGGGTGAACCCCCCGCTCGGTTCCGCCCTGGGCACACCCAATGCCACGGTCACGGGCATTTCCTTTCCCGGCCTCCAAAATATCCAGACCCGCTCCGCCTTGGCCAATGCCATGACTTTTGACGAAGTCCGCCTCGGCACCAGCCTCGCCGCCGTCACGCCCTACACCGAACCTCCGCCCGCCACCGGCCTGGAGAACTTCCGCAGCACCTCCGCCCTCGCCTCCAATGGCTCCCAGGATCTGCTCACCCCCGCCGGCGATGACGTGGCCAACCTGCTCAAATACGCCTTCAACATGATCGGCGCGGGC
>JAIXRU010000054.1 GCA_027485045.1 Opitutaceae bacterium
CTCGAACTGAAAGTCACCCCCGCGCCGGGCTGGAAATTCACCGGCTGGAGCGGCGCCTTGACCGGCACCAACCCGAGGCCGTTTCTTTTCCCGACCAAAGACACCCGCCTCACCGCCACGTTCGCGCTGGCGACGACGGCATCGTCCCTGGATAATTTCAACTCGGCCACGTGGTCGGGTGGCACCGGCTGGAACGGCGACTGGACGACCGCCGGCGCGACCAAAGCCGGCACCCTCGCCGAACTCGATGGCGGAAGCACCGCTGCCAGCATCACCCGCACCCTCTACACGCCGCTGACCGGCGCGACCCTCTCCTTCGACTGGGATCTGGACCGCATCTTCACAAATGAAACTGGCACGGTCGAAGTGTTCAACACCGTCACCAACAGTTGGCAGACGGTATGGTCCGAGAACTCCAAGGGCGATGATGTTGCTGGCACCGCGAACCTGGTCCCATCGGGCCCCATCTCCCTGGCTGGCACGATCTCCCAAATCCGCTTCACCCTGAATGCCAATGGGTCGGGCGACACCTTTTTGATCGATAACTTGGCGATTAGCGGAATCCCGGCCGTCGCCCCCAACCCCGCCCCTCTGTTCAATACCGAGCCGATTGGCAAAGCTTCGGCTACCGTCGCCCAGGCCTACAGCGCGCAGACTCTGGCCGGTTCGGCGACCGACCCAAACAGCAATCCGCTGACCTTCTCCAAACTCCCCGGGGGACCCTCCTGGCTCAACGTCGCCGCCAATGGAACGCTTACCGGCACACCGTCCTCTACCGACGCCGGCCTGAACCGGTGGACGGTACAAGTCAGCAGCTCCGGTGGCTCCGACACCGCGATCCTTTTGATTAACGTCGTCGCCCCCGGCCCCAATCCTCCCTCCGCACTATCCTATCCCGGCACTCCCGTTTACACCAAGGGAACGGCGATCACTACGATCTCGCCTAACATCGGTGGAGGCAGCGTGCTGCGCTATGTGGCGTCACCCAAACTTCCCAATGGCCTATACTTAAACAGCACCACCGGGACGATCAGTGGCACACCGACGAAGGTGACCGAAACCGCCGTTTACACGATCACGGCCACCAATACCGACGGCTCCGTGAGCACCAACGTAAACATCACGGTCATCGATATCGCACCCTCGGCGCTTAGTTATTCCATGAACCCCGTCATTTACAAAAAGGGTGAAGCGATCACCGCCAACACCCCGACCGAAGCTGGCGGTGACGTGATTTCTTATACGGTTTCACCCGCACTGCCGACCGGACTCACCTTGGACCCTGTAACGGGTGTCATTAGCGGCACGCCCACGGTGTCGAGCCTGCCACCGGCGAACTACAGGGTTACCGCCTCCAACACCGGCGGCTCCACCTTCACCGACGTAAGCATCGAGATCTTTGATCCCAACAGCAACTCCACGCCGATTACGATCAACGACAATGCTGCCGCATCCCCCTACCCCTCCACGATCACTGTCGCGGCCACGGCTGGAACGATTCTCAAAGTAACCGTCCAGCTCAAAGGCCTCAGTCACACCCAGCAAAACGATTTGGACATTCTACTGGTGGGTCCAGCCGGGCAGACGGTGGTCCTGATGTCGGATGCGGGCGGAAATGCTGATGCCTCGAACGCGGATCTAACCTTTGACGATTCCGCATTGGAATCACTTACCACAACTGCGGCGCCCATCCTCACCGGCACTTACAAACCAACCAACATCGGCGCAACAGACGCCTACCCTGCGTCGGCTCCGGCTGCGTCGACGTATGGTGATACCTTGTCAGTTTTTAACGGAACGGATCCCACGGGAACGTGGAGTCTCTATATTGTGGACGATAGAGCGGGCAATACCGGCACGCTCAGCGGTGGATGGAATCTGTCCTTTGAAATTACTCAGCCGGCCATCGCCGCCCCTTCCTCGCTTAGCTACTCCACCAACCCTGCGACCTACACCACGGGCTCGGCGATCACTAACAATACCCCGATCAACAGCGGCGGAGCGGTGATTTCGTATGCGGTATCACCCGTACTCCCCGCCGGTCTCACGATGAGTATCATCACCGGTGTAATCAGTGGCTTTCCGACCGCGGTAACCTCAACCGCCGCCTACACCGTCACGGCGACCAACACCGCCGGCTCCACGACCGCTTCTTTGAACATCACCGTGGTCACGCCCTACACGGCATGGGCGACCCAATACAATCTCCTCCAGGGTGCGGACGGGGACGACGATGGCGACGGCAACTCGAATAATTTCGAGTTCGTCGCCGGCCTCGATCCCAAAAATGCCAGCTCGGGCTTCACCTTGAAGATCAACCCTGTCGCCAATCCGCCCGGTCAAATCGCAATCAGTTTTAAACCCATCGTCAGTGGCCGCACCTACACGGTGCAAAGTAGTGATTCCCTGCTCCCTGGCACGTGGACCGCGCTGAGCGGAAGCCTTTCAAGTAATACCGGCAACGAGCGCACCGTGATTGATACTGCACCGTTGGGAGAGAGAAAATTCTACCGGATAGAGATCAGCTTCCCGTGAACTCGCCCACGCTTACTAGACCGTGAAGCATGCAACGACTCTATCGCCATTATACTAAACTTTTCCTCCCCCGGTCACTGGGATGAAAATGCCCCTTAATAACCAGCCAGCAAGCCAGCCAACCATTCCCCTTGATATCACCCATGAAACCCCTTTTCTCCGCCTTAACCGCCGGCTTGATCTTCGCCTCCGGCCTGTCCGTGTCCGCGCAAAACCGCGACTCCTACGGCATCTGGGTCCGGGATGATGGGGCCAACTTAAGTGAGTTTGCCTACAAGGGCTTGGAGTTCAGTGGCAAATGGTCCGAAATCGAAGCCAAACGCGGCGTCTATAACTGGAAGGACTTTGATGCGGCGGTTAAGGCAAGCGTCAAGATGGGCTTGAATCTGTTTATTAGTGTCAACGTGGGCCCCGATTCCCCCACGTGGCTCTTCGAGAACGGCAGTGAGCGCGTGATGACCGAGGGACACCGCCATGTGGGGCCCTATCCTGAATATAAAAAGCCTCTCTACATCGAAAGTTATCATCGCCTGATCGAGGAGTTTGGTCGTCACGTTCGCAGTCTTCCCCAAGACCTGGTTACCCGCATCGCCTTTGTGCAGGTTAAAACCGGGGCCACAGGCGATGAAGCTCCCTACAAGGGTGACCTGTTGGATAAAAAATTCAAAATATCTAATAAAGAATGGAGTGATTTTCGTCTCGCTGCGTTCAAAAAATATCAGGCCGCCTTCCAGGAGGGCACGGGGCCGGTGATTCCGATGATGTTTACCAGTTTGATTAATGACGATGAGGAAAACAAACCCCTGCTCAACTGGGTCTCCTCCAACACAAAACTGGCTTGGGGCACTAAAATGGGCGGAACCGGCCAGGGTTATCAAATCAATGGGGAAACGTGGCGCACAGAAGATATCTTAAAGCACACCATAGATCCTGCGCCCGGTCTTTATCATTTGTTTACCCGCTGCGAGATGGACCAGGGTTGGAAGGAGGGCATTTTTGCTAAAAACATTAGCCAGGCTTTTTATTGGACCAGTATCTCAGCGGTTCATAGTGGCCTGACCATGTGGAATATCACGGATTCCGCGCGCCTCTGGCACGTGAAAAACAACTACTGGAAAGACTTCGCATTTTTTAATAAATACGCGGGCCAAACGATCGCCGCCGAGGCCACCAGTGCTTTCTCGGCTCTTCGTGAGGGCCTGGACTCCGCCGATAAAATCAAGTTTCCCGAAGCCGAGTTCGGACCTGCATCTATTAAAAACACGAAACGGTATGTGGCGATATGCGCTTCTCGCGCCGCCTATGGCGCGCGCATGGACGACCCCAAGGGCGTTACCGCCGGCATGATGGTCCAGCGCCGTGAACAAGAAGGGCTCAATGATTCGGGTTGGGAAATTTTCCCCGGAAACTACGAGCGCTTCCTCCACCAGATTAATCCCGACCAGACCAGTGTCGGCTGGTGGCGCGTGGGCGGCGAAATCACGCAAAAGAGCCCCGATTATGCCCGTTTTGCCCGAGGTTTTGAGCACAAATCTGGCAAGAACGTGATGTCCTTTAACATTAAAGACAGTTTCTTCTCCGGCGTCCCCTTGGCCGGAAAATCGGCCATTAAAGTTCGGATTGTTTATTACGATAAAGGCACGGGGCAGTGGGCGCTAAACTACGACGCGGTGGATAATCCAAAAAAAACCGCGCTCACCGTGACCAAGCAAAACACCGGCGAATGGAAGGAAGCCTTCGTCACCCTTACCGACGCCTACTTTGGCAACCGTGGCCCCGATAAAGCGGACCTGGCCCTGGTTAATACCGATACGGAAGATGATATTTTCCATATGATCGAAATCGATCGCGTGAAATAGGATTCCATACCGCCGTGTAGAGACTCACCTCGTGTGAGGCCGTGTAGCCTGTGTAGCCTCACCTCGTGTGCGGCCTTCTGCTCGTTCGGCGTTAGGCTCACGCAGCCAGGGTTAAGGCCCGGCTACTATGGGTACGTAGTATCTACGCTGATGCTTTCGATTACACCACCCTTGGCGCGTGAAATCATAATTTTTCGTCAAACTCAGGTGCGAACGGGAGTGATGACCGAACAGCCAAACCCAGCCCAACCCTTTACCCGCTTTTCGTTCCGTTCACGCAATTTTCAACTACCCGCCGACCGTCACAAAAAGCCCAAGCGTAAGCCTCGCTCCTTGAGCTCCCTGATTTCCCGTTACCCTTGAACTACCAAAATTTTACACGCCTTCACCTGGGGTTTTTGCTGATCGTATACCAAGCCGAACGCAGGCTTGGGCCCGGCAATTTCAGGGTTAGCGCACGGATGCCACTGAGGTACACCCGCATTATTAAGCCCTCTGCGGATCTCTGATATTTTTTATGAACTTCAAATCGCTTACCTTATCGGCACCGGTCGCTGGTCATGTCGTTTTACTTGGTCCCGCTTGTGCACCGGATGCGGCGCATGGGCTGCGCGGCCCGGGAATCGCGGTTGAACCGACGACGAATGAATTTCGCGCACCCGCGAGTGGCGTTATTCAATCTATAGATCCCGAGAGCTTCACCTTCACCCTTTTAAGTGATGAAGGGCTCATGCTTTGGGTACAACTGGGCAGCGGCCACGACGCCACCGCCCAAGCCAGCGCCGCCGCACTGCTGGCCCCGCTCACGGTGGGCCGCAAGGTCACGACCCACGAGTCCCTCTTCACTTTTGATCCCGAACAACTCGGTCAACACGTCAGTTCGCTGCAACTCCTGCTCCATATCGCCGCTTTGCCGGCCGGCTGGCGTCTGGAGAATTTGAATGCCGCTTCTGGCTCCGTGGTGTCGGGCAGCCCCTTGCTCACGCTGCGCTTGGAAAAATCCGAACCTGCGCACGACCGGGTGGATATTTTTGCCCCGTTGTCCGGCATCATGGTGCCCTTGGAAAATGTGCCCGACGCGGTGTTTGCCCAACGCATGGTGGGTGACGGTATCAGCATCGACCCGGTGGATTACGAGGTGCTGGCTCCGGTGGCCGGGGAAATCACCCAACTACACGCGGCGCGCCATGCGTTGACGATTCGCACCCCGCACGGGCTGGAGCTGCTGCTCCATGTCGGCATCGATACGGTCAGGCTCAAGGGAGATGGGTTTGCAGCCTTCGTGAAAGAGGGAGATCGCGTGTCCGTAGGGCAGCGCTTACTTTCCTTTGAAGCCGATCGCGTGGCCTGTGGCGCGGCGAGTTTACTCACGCAAGTATTGGTCGCCAATGTTGACCGTATAAAGTCCCTGCGCCCGACCCTGGGCCGTGTTCAAGCCGGGCGCGACGTGGCCTTCACCGTGATTCTAAAGGAGGTGGAGGCGAACGTCGTCACCGCCGCGCCGCTCACGACGCCGGTGGTATCCTCTGCCCCGATTACGTTGCCCAATCCGGTGGGTCTGCATGCACGGCCTGCCGCTACTTTAAGTGCCGCAGCCAAGCGTTACTCCGGGGATATTAGATTGATCCGGCAAGCCGAGGGTCAACGCCCCACAGCCACCGCCAATGCCCGCTCGGTCGTCGCCATTATGGGCTTGGAGACGCGTCAAGGGGACTGCGTGGTCGTCACAGCCAATGGCACCGATGCCGCAGCTGCGGTCTCGGCGCTGGCCGAGCTTTTGGCCTCCGGGTGCGGAGAAGATTTGCACGCGGCGCAAGCCAGTCACCGAGCCGAACCGGCACGCGTCGCGGTCGTCGTGCCGCCAGTCGCGCCCGCAGTCAGCGCACCGCCACCGGCGGACGGTTTGCTGCGCGGCGTCTCCGCGTCGCCCGGCCTCGTCATCGGCACGGTGTTTCATCTACGTCGGGAGCAGCTAACAGTGGTCGAGCGTGGTGGACCACCGGCAGAGGAGGAGGCGGCCTTTGCGCAAGCCATGACTAACGCCCGAACGGTTCTCGCCACGCAAGCCGCCGCGGATACCGACGCCGCCCGACGCCAAATCCTGCACGCACACGGCGAATTGCTGGAGGATCCTGATCTCAAGGACGCCGTGCGCGCCGGCATCCTTGCGGGCCAAAGTGCCGCCTTCGCGTGGCAGGCTGCGATCGACCAGCAGGCCACGATCTTGGCCGGCCTGACCAACCCGTTGCTCCGCGAGCGAGCGAGCGATTTACGCGATGTCGGCCGCCGGGTGTTGGCCTTACTCGTCGGAGTCGAAGACCGTGCCCGCTCCGTGCCCCTGGGGTCTATCTTGATCGCCGAAGAGCTCACCCCTTCCGATACCGCGCGTTTCGAGCCTGGGGCCGTGCTGGGTTTTTGCACCACCACGGGCGGGGCGACCAGTCATGTCGCCATTTTGGCCCGCTCCCTCGGCCTTCCCGCCGTGTGCGGGATCGACGCACCGGTGCTCAGCCTCATGGAGGGCACCACGGTTATTCTCGACGGCACCGCCGCTACGCTCGCTTTCGCCCCGAGCGCGGACGCCCTCGCCGAGGCGGCAAAAAAGCGTGCGGCTTGGGATGCTCGCCAACTCCAAAATCTGGCCGGGGCACACCTGCCCGCAATCACGCTCGATGGTGTGCATATCGAAGTGGCGGCCAACGTCACCAGCGCGGCCGAGACGCAGGCCGGCGTCGCGCAAGGAGCGGACGGCGTGGGGCTGTTGCGCTCGGAATTTTTGTTTGACCACCGGGACACGGCGCCGAGCGAGGATGAACAAGCGACCGCCTACATTGCCGTGGCACAGGCACTGGGCCAGGAGCGCACACTCGTGGTGCGCACGCTGGATGTAGGCGGCGACAAGCCGCTTTCTTACCTTCCCCTGCCCAAAGAAGAAAACCCGTTCCTCGGCATGCGCGGGCTGCGCGTCGGCTTGGACCGTCCCGAAATCCTGCGCCCGCAACTCCGCGCCATTCTGCGGGCGGCTTCGTTTACCCGGCTGCACGTGATGTTCCCCATGGTGACCTCGATCGACGAACTCCGGACAGCGCGAGCCATGCTCGAAGTGGAGCGTCAAGCGCTCGGCGGACCGGCAGTGCAGGTCGGCGTGATGATCGAAGTGCCCGCCGCGGCACTGCTAGCCAGCCACCTAGCCCGCGAGGCCGACTTTTTCTCAATCGGCACCAACGACCTCACCCAATACGTACTCGCCATGGACCGGGGCCATCCGCGCCTGGCCAAACAAGCCGATGCGCTGCACCCCGCCGTGCTCACCGCCATCAAGATGACCTGCGACGGCGCACATGCACACGGCCGCTGGGTAGGTGTGTGCGGCGGCCTGGCCGGAGAAGAATTGGCCGTGCCGGCCCTGATCGGACTCGGCGTGGACGAGCTCTCGGTGCCGGTGCCGGCCATTCCGGCGATCAAGGCCGCCGTCGCCCGTTGTGATCGCCAACGCTGCATCGCCCTCGCGGCCGAGCTGCTCGCGCTTTCCACCCCGGCCGAAGTCCGGGCCCGCCTGCTCACGTTTGCCGCCACCCCGGCCTAAACCCCGCCACTCACGATCACCCACCCAGCCCACGAACCCGCACGATAAAGCCAGCCACCGCCCACTCTACTTATGTTAACGAACGCCTTTTCCTTCCTGCAAAAAATCGGGAAATCCTTGATGCTTCCGGTCGCCGTCCTGCCCGTGGCAGGTCTGCTCCTCGGCCTCGGTGCCGCCGGTTTTGAGTTTATCCCGCCGCTCGTATCCGAGCTGATGAAAAACGCGGGCGATGTCATCTTCGGCAATCTACCGTTGATCTTCGCCATCGGCGTCGCACTCGGTTTCACGGAAAACGACGGCGTAGCTGCCATCGCCGCCGTCGTAGGCTTCTTGGTGATGAATGCCACCCTCGGCGTCATGGCGGCGGTTTGGGGCGTCGCGCCCTCCCTGATCATGGGCATTAAATCCATGCAAACGGGCGTCTTTGGCGGCATCCTGGCCGGCGGTCTCGCGGCCTATTTATTCAACAAATATTATCGAATATCATTACCGACCTATCTGGGCTTTTTTGCCGGCAAACGCTTTGTACCGATCGTCACGGCGCTTTGCGCCATCGTGCTCGGTGTCGTATTATCCGTCATCTGGCCGCCTATCCAGGGAGCGATCAATACCTTCTCGCATTGGGCGGCCGTGAGTGATCCCCGCACCGCTGCCACGGTCTATGGATTATTCGAGCGTCTACTCATCCCCTTCGGCCTCCATCACATCTGGAACGTGCCCTTCTTCTTCGAGATGGGTGCCTACACCGACTCCGCCGGCAAAGTAGTCTCGGGTGATATTAACCGCTTCTTTGCCGGTGATCCCACTGCGGGTGTACTCGCAGGGGCCTTCTTCTTTAAAATGTTTGGCCTGCCCGCCGCAGCCATCGCGATATGGCAATGCGCCAAGCCCGAGCATAAACAACGTGTGGGCGGTCTTATGATTGCCGCAGCACTGACCTCGTTTCTCACCGGTATCACTGAGCCGATCGAGTTCGCCTTCCTTTTTGTGGCGCCGGGTCTCTACGTTATCCATTCCCTGCTCGCCGCATCCTGTCACTTTGTCGCTAACACGCTCGGCATGCACATGGGCTTTACGTTCTCGCAAGGTGGCATCGACTACGTGGTGTTTAATCTCTTGGGCAAAAACGCTGTCGGCGCTTGGTGGGTAATGGTGATAGGTCCTGTGTACGCTGCTATCTACTATGGCGTTTTCCGTGCCGTGATCCTGCGCTTTAATCTAAAGACCCCTGGACGTGAGCTTGATACTGCGGTCAACGCGTCTGGTGCCTCTGAAGCTGTTGGCACTCTGAAGCCCGGAGCCGCCACCACGGGTGGTAAAGCGCTCGCCCTCATCCTTGCTTTTGGCGGGCGCGGCAACATCACCAGCTTGGACGCGTGCATCACCCGTCTGCGCGTCGCTGTACGTGATCCGGCCCAGGTAGATACCGCGCAACTCAAGGCCCTCGGCGCGGCCGGCGTCGTGAAGGTGGGCAATGGTGTACAAGCCATCTTTGGCCCGCTTTCGGAAAATCTAAAAACAGATATGCAAGAATGCCTGGCCCGCGCTGGTGACGCCGCTCAAGGTCCGGTCGCGGTCGTAGCCGCCCAAGCGCCCTTGGCCTCCACCATCAGCGTGGCCCCTGCTTCGGCAGCTGACCCGGTATATCGTCAACGGCGGGCGAGTCTGGATGCAGCCCTCGGAGGCCGGTCCAACATCCGTAGTCTTACGCTCATCGCTGGCACCCGCCTGCGTGTCGAATACACGGATGCGCAGAAAATTGACTCCGCTGCCTTGCAGCGTGTCGGTTGCCTGGCCGAGCAAAAAGTCGCAGACGGGGTGTTGCATCTCATTATGGGCCGGGACGCCGCCGCGCTGGCCGCCATTATTACATAAGGCCCATCACGAGTGTCCGGTAAGTCGGTTAGCAGAAAACCATAAGTTATTCATTTGAAGTCAAAAATGTATTTTATTGGGTGTGACGCATTTTGGGTTCTGAAAATTTCGGGCGTTTCTGTAA
>JAIXRU010000165.1 GCA_027485045.1 Opitutaceae bacterium
CCTCTCCCTCGCCGGCGGCGCCGCCGGCGCCACCCTCGTGCAGGGCACAGCCAACGGTTACGGTGAACGCACCGGCAACGCCAACCTCTTCACCATCCTGCCCAGCCTGTTCCTCAAAATGGGCAAGACCGCCAAGTGCGCCCAAAACCTCGCCGGCCTGCGTGAGCTCGCCCTCACCTTTGACGAGCTCGCCAACCTCAAGCCCGACACCAAGTCGCCCTACGTCGGCGCCAGCGCCTTCGCCCACAAAGGCGGCCTGCACGCCAACGCCGCTCAGAAGGTAAAATCCTCCTACGAACACATCGACCCCGCCCTCGTGGGCAACCGCACCCGCGTGCTCGTCTCCGACATGGCCGGCCGCAGCTCCATCGCCATGAAAGCCAAGGAACTCGGCTTCGAACTCGATGAAAAAGCCCCCGAAATGAAAGCGCTGATCGAGCAGCTCAAAGAGCTCGAATTTCGCGGCTACGAATTCGAGGCCGCCGACGCCTCGCTCCAACTCCTCATCGCCCGCACCAGCGGGCAGGTGAAAACATTTTTCGAGGTGGAAGGCTACCGCGTGATCGTCGAGCGGGGCCCCGCCGGCCGACTCGTCGCCGAAGCCACCGTTAAACTCAAAATCAGCGGCGAGTCCCGCCACACCGTCGCCGAATGCACCGGACCGGTCGGCGCCCTCGACAAGGCCCTGCGCCTCGCCCTCGAGCCCACCTTCCCCAAGCTCCGTTCCATGACCCTGCGCGACTACAAGGTGCGAATAATCGATGGCCGCAACGGCACCAACAGCCGCACTCGCGTGCTCATCGAAAGCGGAGACGGTCATCGCGTCTGGGGCACCGTCGGCGTGAGCGACAACATCATCGACGCCTCCTGGGAAGCCCTGCTCGACGCCGTAAACTACTCCATCGGTCTGGCCTGATCTACTTTGCCGTAATCACGCCGGAGCGCCGGTTGTTACTCGCATCGATGTCAGCCAAGCCGGCTGGCACCACCAACCGCGCGTTAATCCGCAGCGTGCCCGTCGCCGCCGCGCCGGTAGAAGGCACCGCCACGCGCACCGTGCTCGCGCCCCCGGCAACCAGCGCCGGCACCGTGTAGCTTCCACTCAGCTCGCCTGTATCGAGAATTAACACCAGCCCCGCCACCGGCACCGCTCCGCGATTCTGCACCACCACCTCCACGAAGCCTTCCTTGAGATGCGGGTTGATCGACGAAATCGCCGGATCCACGCGCTTCGCATTCGCCCGATCCAAGGCCCAGCCAAGATTCACGCTCCCGCGTCCATAATCCCGATCCGCGCCCGCCATGCCGCCGTCGTTTGCATAGGTGGCCAGCAAATCCGCCGCCGGGATCGCTCCCAACCCGGGCGTCTGCGACATCAACGCCGCGATCGCCCCCGCCACCACCGGCGCACTCGCCGAGGTGCCGCTGAACACCACCCGTGTGCCACCCGGCCCCGCCGTCTCAATCGCATAACCCGGCGCGGTGAGCTGCAAACCCTCGCCCGCGTTGGAAAAAATCGCCTGCTGCCCCGCCGCATCCACCGCTCCCACCGAAACGACTCCCGGATACGCCGCCGGCCAGCTCAAACGCGTCGCCTGATCGTTGCCGCTCGCCGCTACCACCGCCACTCCCGCCGCCAGGGCCTGCTCCACCGCCGCGCCAAGAATCGAGGACGTCGCATAACCGCCCAGACTGATGTTGATCACCTGCGCCCCCGCCTCCACCGCCGCCACCACTCCGCGCGCCACCGAAAACGTGTCACCCGCGCCATCCGCCCCCGTCACCCGCACACTCAAAACCGTCGCTCCCGGTGCCACGCCGCGCGCGTCCGGCGCGCCCCCCGCCGCCACCGCCGCCACCGCCAGCGCATGCGCGCCGCCTTCGCCTCCGCCCGCCAGCCCATAACCAATATCCAGATAACGGAGACGCGCCCCCAGCGCCGGGTCTGGAGCCACCCCGCCATCCAGCACCGCCACCACCACGCCCTCGCCCCAGCGCGCATTATCTCCCCGCACCCCCAGCGTCGCCAGCAAGTCGCCGCCCACCGGAGCCGCGCCCGCCATCGTGCGCTCCAAATCACGCGGCGGCACCGGAGCCTCCAAAATAACGTTGGCCCCGACCGTTGCGTAATCGCCTGCATGCGCTCCAAGCTCGCGGGCAAACGCCGCGTAATCGATCACCCGGGCCCGCACCGCCTGCAAGGCCTCGATCCCCGCCAGCGGTACCACCCCGGCCCCCGCCGCCCTTTCCTCAAAACTCCGACGCGCCGCCGCGTCCTTAAACACCAACACCACCTCGTCCGCCCGCACCTGCGGTCGCCGAAAGCGCGCCCGCAACTTATCCGCCAAACCCGCCACGTCGTCCCCCTCCGACTTTACCCATGCCGCTTCATAATCAACTGCCCCCGCTTCTCCCGCCAAAGGCTTGCCCCTCTCTGCCACGGGCCTGCTTTCGTTTCTCGTCCCATAAAATCCCCAGATCACCCCGCCGCCAAGCAACCCTACCGCCACGCCCAAACCCAGCCGGAATCGTGATCGCGTGCGCTGCATAGCTTCCAATAACCGTCACTCCGTCCCCCACGTCAAACCGACGCCTTGCGCAAACGGCCCAAGCGACGCAATAAATCCGCCAGCCGCGTCTCGCTCGCCGGAGCAAAACCCAGCGCGCGTTTCAGCATCAGATCACGCGCCAGAGGCTGCCTGTGCCGGCGCGACTCGGCGTAGTCCTGCCAGCCCATCATGCCAAACGCAGCCATCACCAGACCGCTGGGCGGCACCGGCAAATCGCTCCCATACAAAATCCGCGAAGCCAGCTCATGATCCTCGCGAATCAGCCGCATCTGACGCGGCCGGAAACGCAGGCTGAGTCCCGCCAGCGCGCTGTTGTCGCCATAAAGATTCGGATACCGCCGGGTCATCGCCACGAACTCGTAAAAATAATCGGGGTCCAGCGCGATCATACCCGTGCCGCAATGCGCCGCGATACACGTCACCCCGACCTCAAGCGCCTGGGTCAACATGCGCGGCGTCGCCAGGTCGGGGCGCAGAACCGGCATCGTCCGTTCGCTGCCGGTATGCGCCAATAAAATCATGCCCGCCTCCGCCATGCGCTCCAAAAACGGCCGGTAGCGCCGGTCGTTCCAGTCCATGTTCTGACAGTTCGGCAGGCACTTCAGCATCACCGCCCCGCCTTCAATACACCGCTCCAACTCCGCCAGCGCATCCTTGCGTGCCGGGTGGATCGAGACCGCCGCCAAAAACTCCGGGGAAGCCTTGGCCAGTCCGAGCACGTAATCATTCGGCACGTAAAACGAACCGGTATCGGCCAACATCGTGCCGTCGTCGCGATAAGGCTCCTCTTGCGCGAGAATGACCGCCGCATCCAGTCCGGCTTCGCGGATTTGCAACCGCAACGCCGTGATATAGATCGTCTCAAAGTCCCCGGCCAGATCCGCCGCCTTCAGGCCCATTGCGCGCAAAAGAATGGGCGCTCCGTAACGGGTCAGCCCGCGTGGTCGATACCAGCAGCCGGACCCGTTTTTTCCCGTGCCTATGACGTGGACGTGACAATCGATACGCATGAAAAAGGAGTTCAGGCCGCCGGAGCGCCGGATCCGACCGCGATCATCGCCAGTTCTTTCGCCGCCTTTAAATCGAGCTTGCCCGTGCCAAGCACCGGAATCTTCGCCACCCGGTGCACCAGCTTGGGCATCCACAGATTCGGCAGGCCGAGCGCGGACAATTTTACCCGCACCGCCTCCGCAGTGAGCTCTTCCCGCGTGGTCAAAAGCACCAGTTGCTCCCCTTTGGCGGCATCAGGCAGGCCCATCACCACGGCCGCATAACCCTCGGTCTCGTCCAGCCCAAAAGCCTCGACGATGCGCGCTTCAATCGTGCCGTGCGGCACCATTTCTCCGCCGATCTTTGAGAAGCGCGAAAGACGTCCTTCAATCACCAAAAACCCGTCTTCATCAAAACGCCCGAGATCGCCGGTCACAAACCAGCCGTGGTGGAACGCAGCCGCGGTTTTCGCGGCATCATGCAAATAGCCGGAGAAGATATTATCGCCCCGGAACGCCACGATCCCCGCCTCACCCACCGGCTGCTCTTCCTTCGTATCTGGATTCAGGATGCGCGCCGTCATGCCTGGCATCATGCGACCCACCGTGCCGCGCCGGCGTCCCGCCTGTCGCTCCGCGGTGGGCGTGGGCAACGCCGGATCGGGCTGGTTCACGTTGGTTACCGGCGAGGTTTCGGTGAGACCGTAACCCTGCATGATCTCGATGTGGAATTTTTCCAGATAGGTTTCGTAGAGATCCATGGGCAACTTTTCCGCCCCCGATACCACCACCTCCAGCGTGCGCAGATCGGCCGAGGTCGCCTTGCGAATCACCGGCCACAGAAAGGTCGGCGCCCCCACGAACACCGAGACCTTCTCCTCGCGAATCGCCTCCACGATCTTGCCCGTTTCCAGCGGGCTGGGCACGCTCACCACCCGGCAACCACGCAACATCGGATACCAAAGCGTCACGGTAAAACCGAAGCTGTGAAACATCGGCAGGCAAGCCAGCATGATGGCCGACTCGGGCAAAATCGACAGCGACGCCACCTGCCAGCAATTCGCCAGAATATTACGGTGGCTCAACACCACCCCCTTGGGTTCCCCCGCGCTGCCGCTGGTGAATATCAGTCCTGCTTCCTCGCGGTCTCCGTATTTGGGCAGGCCCAGCCAGTCCGCGATCCATTGATTCGGCACCACCCAGGCCGCCACCAGCCAGGGCAGCAAGGCACGTTTACCGCCCAGCGCATTCATCTCGGTTTGCAAATCCAGGGTGCGCTCCGGCCAGGGAAAATTGGGCAGTTTGGCCTGCATCGCCGAGGCCGTGATCACCGTATCGATCTCCGCAACACGCAGGCTGGATTCCAGCGCCGCGCGCCCGGCGGTGAAGTTCAAGTTAACCGGCACTTTTCCTGCGCATACCGCCGCGAGATTCACAATCGTCGCACCCGCTCCGGGCGGGAGCACCACCCCGATGCGTCGGGCCTTCACGGTGCGGCGCAGATGGCGGGACAGGGCCGCCGCCGCCGCCAGCAGTTCGCCCGCACTTAACGGTTTCCGGCCGGCGGTGCGGTCCACAAATTCCAGTTTACCGGGCCGCCTTGCCAGTCGCCGTATGAGTTCGCGACCGAGATGCCGCTTGAGTTGGGGACGCTCGGTGAAGGCCTGATAACCCAGATCGAGCAAAGCCTGCCGCACCACCGCAGTCGTGGCCTCCTTCGGTGCCAACGGTTCGCCCCAGACCACACAAACGTGCGTCCGCCGCACCCGGGGATATTTAAACAACAAGGTGTTGTCAGAATACGAAAACACCGAGCCCCACAATCCGTCATGCACCACTGGCACCACCGGCTTACCGTTCTTTCGAGCCATCAATTCGAAGCCCCGCTGAAGCTTCATCAATTGCCCGGTGCGAGAGATGGAGCCTTCGGGAAACAACAACACATATTCGTCGCGTTGCAGGCACTCCGAGACCTTTCGCGTGGCCTCCAAGGCGTTGGCCGGGGACACGGGGATCGTTCCGGTCCACTCGAAGGCGATTCGGAAAAACCACGAGATTCGGGGCAGCTCGGCATAGCCCACGAACCTTATGGGCCGGGGACATGCAATCTGCAAAACCACCACATCCGCATACGACAAGTGATTTGCCAGCAGCAGCGCGCCACCCTCGGGCAGGTTACCCGCCCCCAGGACTTTTATGCGATACAGACAGCGGGCCAGCAAACGCACCGGAGCAGCCAGGATCCAAGGCAAGTATTGAGCAGGCATGAAAGAAACGCGCCGGAATTCTTCCCGGACATCAATCGTTTAGTCGGGCCATCACCCGCAGATCCATCGCAATGGCCGAAAACCCCGGAAAATCATATTCCAGCCGTCGCGTATCCCGCGCATGCCGGCGGGCGGCGGCCGTGGCTCCTTGCAAGGCCTGCTGCAAGTTGGGCCGCTCCGTCCCATAAACCCGGGCCTTA
Organism: Opitutaceae bacterium; assembly: GCA_027485045.1. Taxonomy (GTDB): domain Bacteria; phylum Verrucomicrobiota; class Verrucomicrobiia; order Opitutales; family Opitutaceae; genus IMCC26134_A. The sequence goes on from JAIXRU010000165.1 coordinate 6,027, forward strand.
AGCTCACGCCTGCTATAAGGCGGTCGCCCGTTATCCCGCCCCTGACACCACCCAAGCTCGCTCACGGCATTCTCCACCCCGCAAAGATACCACGCCTCCGCCGCCGGCACCGCCAGACCGATGGCGCGCATCACCCGCGCCCGCCCTCGGGCCGGGGGCAGGGTTTTGGTCGCCCGGCGAACCGTGGCGCGCAACTGGCAGAGCCGACAACGCGGGTGAAAATAGCCCGCCGCCTCGTGTTCGGGCGGGTGCGGCTCGCTATCATCCGCGTCCACCAGCACCACCAATCCGTCGGCATCGGTATTGAAATGCAGATGCCGCACGATGGCGGGTAAAATCTGCAAGACCGAAGGCCAGCCCCGCGCCCTGAGATTGGGCTGCACCTGCTCAAAGGGCTGACCCAGCACCGCCTCGACCAGGATAGCCAGCGCCGCCTCATCGACCATCGACTCGCCCAAGAGTGCCAGACGCAAGGGCCGCCCGTTCATGAAGCCTCCGGCACGCCTCCCAATATTCCCGAATACCACAGATCCCCGAGCGAACCTCCCTCGGCCAGCAACTCCGCCAGATCCGCCCGGTCGGATAACCGTAAAAAAGTCGCCGCCCGGCCGATTTTATCCGCGATGATAACTTCTTCCGGATGATCGCGAAACAGGTCCAGCAAGTGAGGCGAGTGCGTCGTCACGATGACCTGAGTCGGCGGCCGGTCATGTCCGTAATCCGCCGGATAGCTCAACCGGTAAAGCACATCGCGCACACCTCGCAGGAGCCGGGGATGCAGGCCGCGATCCAGTTCCTCGATACACACGATGGCGGGCGGCTCCGGATCATGCGCCAGGGCCAGCAAGGCCAGCGTCGCAAGCGTGCCTTGTGAAAGCTCTGAAGCGGCTACCAGCACGGGCTCGTCCGGGTCCGCCAGGCGCAGGGAAAAACTCCCTTTCGCCGCTTGCAGCACCAACTCCGCATACTCCGGAAACAGGTTGATCATCTCCGCCTGCAAACCCGCGTAGGCCGCCGGTGCCCGTGCCTGCAAACCCGCCAGCCGCGCCGCGAGATTGGCCCCGTTGGACGCCAGTTCGCCGGATGTCACCGGATAGACGGGCTGCGCCACGGCCACGGAGTCGAAAAGATAAGACCGGGCGGTCAGCAGCCTGGCGCGCAGCCCCGGCCAGTCATCACGCCCCTCACCCCGGGGCAAGGGAAGCACCTGCAATAAATCGCACTGAATCTCTCCCGCACAGGCCAACTGCGCCTCGAGGCCGTCGTAGGGCGGATTGAACCCGAAAGTGATCTCGGCCGACTCGGGTAAACGCTCTGTCTCCGCCAAGGGTTCGCGCAAAGGCAGACGCGCCAGACCGCGCAGTTGCAGAATCGCCTGAATCAAACTCGTTTTCCCCGAACCGTTGGGTCCGATTATTAGGTTGAACGGCCCCAGCTCGACCCGGGCAAAACGCAGAGCCTTGAAATTCCGAAATGCGACGGAGGCAATCACCCCCGCAGTCTGCTTTCCCCTTCTTTCGACGGCGAGCCGCGAGTTACGAATTGAGGGATAAAAAATTTAAACCGGCCCAGCTTGCGCGGCCAGATGCGCCCGGAGCTGACGCGCGAACACAAAAGATCGGTAACAGGTAAAAAGCAGAAACGCCGCCATGACCACCGTCCAGATCGAACCCTTAAACAACCCGTAAGCGGCAAAAGCCAGTCCACCGATGAAGCCGATCACGGTGGCGACCAGCAGGCTGTTGGCCGGACCCATGAAATACCAAAGCACCGAACGCAGAATTTGCCCGCCATCGAGTGGGTAGACTGGCAGGAGATTAAAAGCCAAAATCACGGCATTCATAATATTAATGGTCCTCACCCACGCGTAAAAATCGGGCGAGACCTGGGCATTTCCCGCCCACCACCAAGCTCCAAACAAAAGCGGGGCGAGCACCACGTTTACCAAAGGACCAGCCGCTATGCTCCACAACTGCGCCCCCGGCCGCTGCGGAGGGGATACGTAGGCCACCCCGCCCAAAGGCCAGAGCACGATTTGATCGGCCCCGCCCCCGGTCGAACGACAGGCGAGCGAGTGACCAAACTCATGCAATAAAACGATGAGAAATAAACTGAGGTACTCAGCTATATTCCAGTAGACGGATGAATACTCCTCGTTGCGCTGCGAAAGCGTGTAAAGCGCCACCGCGAACCACGACCAATGCAAAAATACTTCGATGCCTAGAAAGCGAAAGAGTCGGACGGAGCCATCACGGGTCGGTTGCATTCCCCAGCCTTGCCCCAGCCCGCGTCCGCAAGCAAGGCCGCGCTCCCAAAACAACCCCTTGTGCGCGCTTGGTCTTCGAAATCGCCAACTGGCTAATTTAAGAAAACATTTCAGTCATGCTCGTTATCTTTCAATGAATGCTCATTAACCGTGCTGAGCCGGGTCCATGCAATCGTATGCACGTAGAGGAGAGCGTTGTCGGCGGCATTTCACAGACAAAAGACCCAGGAATAATTGCAGAGTATTTCGCCGGAACGGAGCGCGCCAGCGTGTCGATGGCGTTGCGGGCACCCGCGGTGACCCGCAGGGCAACCCGTCGCTGGCACCCGCAACGCGGGCGGCGGCGGTCGCAAAGCGCCACTTTAAGGTGCCGGCAGATCCGCACGTTGCGACCCCGTACGACTGCATGGTATTGGGTAAGTTATACTCCGTGTCAGTCTAAAAAAGCGGGATTGAACGGTCAAAACTCCAGACACCGTCGACTTCAAGAGCATCGGGTCCCAAAACCGGGTAGGCGTAGTATTACGCAAGTCCATACAGGTGCTTGCGCCACAAGGGTAAAACGCCAAGCTGCACATCGTCCCCACAACATGCGTCTGCCTCCCCCCCATACGCTTGCCACCAGATTACCCCGCCGCCCGAGTCGCACGGCATCCCTTCTCGCGGGCTCCTCCACGCTACTAGTCAGCTCGTTGCTTGCGCAAATAAACTTCGTGGAAAACTTCACCGGCACCACCGCCCCAGGCTGGATCTTTTATGCCGCTCCCGGCGACACGCTGCCGGTATTGACCGCCAACACCGTGGACACCCCCGGAACCGGTTGGCTTCGTCTTAACACCAATACCGGTAATCAATCCACCGCCGCTCTGCTCGACACCCAGATTTTCTCCGTCAACGCACGGCTAGAAGTTACGATGGATTATACCTTCTTTAACGGCAGCGGTGCCGACGGTATTACCTTTTTCCTCATCGACGGCACCATCAACACCTCGACCTTCGCCCCCGGTGCCTACGGCGGCTCCCTCGGCTACGCCAACCGAACCGGTGAGGACGGCATGGTCGGCGGCTACTTGGGTGTCGGCTTCGATAACTTCGGCAACTACTCCAACGGCGGCGAAGGCCGCAACGGCGGCCGATTTGGCGACAACGACTCCACCCTTTTGCCCAACCAGATCGCGGTACGCGGCCCAGGCTCCGGCCAGACCGGCTACGACTACATCGCCGCCTCCGCCCCCCTCGAAACCCTTTCCGGCGGCGGCCAGATGGACTTCCCCTCCTCAACCACCCGCCCCGTGCAAACCGGTGCGGACTACCGCTCCTTCAAGCTCGTCATCGACGCCAACAACCAACTCACCGTCGAGATGAAGTTCGGTGCCAGCGCCAGCTACATCACCGCCTTTACCGCCGACCTCTCCGGCTACGCCCGGCCCGACACCCTTAAAGTCGGCTTCACCGCCTCCACCGGCGGCTCCACCGAGATTCACGAAATCCGCAACCTCACCGTCACCACCACCCCCTGGTCCACCGGCACGGGTGCCTACGAATGGGACAACGGCGCCGGCACCACCGCCTGGGGCTCTACCGCCGGCGGCGAAGCCAACTCCAACTGGTTCTCCTCCATCCCCGCCGACAATAACAAAACCCCACTCCGAGACTCCGACGTACTCTTCGGCAACAAACCGACCAACAACGGCACCAACAACACTCAAGCCGTCACCCTCGCGGAAAACGTCGAAGTGCGAAATCTCACCTTCGACTCCGGCATTAACTATAACATCGGCACCGTCGGCGACGGCAGAGTCATCACCTTGGGTGATACCGCTCTGACCGGCCTGCCCTCCATCAACGTCAACGACTACAACGGCGCCTACGCCCGGCACAAAATCAACACCGACCTCGCCCTAGTCGAAGACCTCGCCATCCGCAACTTCTCTTACTCGATCCTCTGCATCAACGGCACAACCGAGACCAGCGGCAAAGACATCACCGTATCCGGCTTCGGCGCGGTCAACTTCAACGGCGATATCTCCGGCACCGGCGACCTGATCAAAAACGGCATCGGCATCACCACGATCAACAACAACAACTCCGACGACCCAGCCGGCACCCCCGTCGCATGGAGCGGCAATGTAACCGTAAACCAAGGCATGCTCGTCGTCACTGCCGACGGAGCCCTCGGCAACACCACCGGCACCACCCTCGTCTCCTCTGGCGCCACCCTCGCCTTCCGCAGCGGCGTCAGCTACACCACCACCGAAACCATCACCCTCAACGGCAACGGCATCACCCGCAACACCGGCCAGCTCGCCGGCGCTCTGCACAACGATGGCGGCACCAACACCTTCGCCGGCACCGTCGTACTCGCCTCCAACTCCGCCGTAGGCTCCCGCGATGGCAGCCTCTCCCTCAACGGCGTCATCAGCGAAACCGGCGGCGCCCGCAGCCTCACCAAAGTCGGCGCCGGCACCGTCGTCCTCGGCGCAGCCAACACCTATACCGGCGCGACCATCATCAACGAAGGGGAACTCCGCCTCGCCAACACCTCCGCCCTCTCCGCCTCCAGCAACGTCCAGCTCAATGGCGGCGTACTCGAACTCGGAGCCGCCAACTACACCGCCGCCCTCGGCACCGGCGGCGGCCAAGTCCAGTTCACCTCCGACGGCGGCTTCTCCGCCTTCGGAGCCGCCCGCAACGTCAACCTCGGCGGCGGCACCGCCCTCACGTGGGCCTCCACCGCCAGCTTCCTCGGCAACGGCCAGGCCCTGCTCCTCTCCTCCGACGTTTCCGATAACACACTCACCTTCCAAAACGCCGTCGACCTCAACGGCGCCCAACGCGAATTCCGCGTCGCCAACGGCACCGCCGCCATCGACGCCACCCTCTCCGGCAACCTCACCGACACCGGCGTCGGCGGCCTCATCAAGACCGGCACCGGCACCCTCAACCTTACCGGTACCAACGATTACACCGGCGCCACCGAAATCCGTGCCGGCGCCCTGCGCGGCAACGTTTCCGCCAACTCCAACCTCCAGCTCAACGGCGGCGTGCGCGAGATATCCGGTGTTACCGGTCTCACCATCGGCACCAATGCCGGCGAAGTCCGGTGGACTGGCTCGGGAGGCTTCGCCGCCAGCACTGCTGACGCCACCCTGACCCTCAATTCCGGAGCCGCTCTAGTCTGGGCAGGCACGACACCGACGCCTAATTTTGTCGGGGCAGCCAACACATTAATCTTAGGCTCGGTCAGCACCGCCAACAGCGTAACCTTGACCAACGCAATCGATCTTGGAACCAGTGGCACCCGCACCATCCAGACCGTACAGGGCACCAGCACCGCTGTCGCCTCTGGAACCTTATCTGGAGTCATATCCGGCTCCGCCAATCTCAATGTCACGGGAAATGGCCGCCTAGATCTCACTGCCGCCAATACACTCACGGGCACCGTCAACATCACCGGCAGCGAAGTTCGTCTTTCCGGTGCAAATGGCCGTCTCACCGTCGGATCAGAAGTCTCTGGAACATCTGGCATCACTGTCTCGCTCGGAGGCACCCTTACCCTGGACAATACCACCGCCAATAACTCCAATCGGATACCCGGTGATTCTGCGGGCGACCTGACCCTCAACGGGGCTAACTTCCGCTTCCTCGGCGGAAACAGCGCCGCCATCACCGAAGATGTTTCCGCTATCACCTTCTCTGGCGGAGCCAACACCATCAATATAGTCCGCGGCTCCCAAAATATCGAAATCATCTCAGACAGCTTCACCCAACAAAACGGTGCCACCGTAAACTTCACCGGCTCAACTCTAACCAACGGTTCAGGCAACAACCGTTTCCGCTTCGACGTCACCGCACCAACCCTAACCGACGGCATAGCACCTTGGATCACCATAGCTGGCAACGACTTCGCTAAACTCGATGCCAACCATCTCGTCGCCGCAGTCGCTGCCGATTATCTCACCGGTGACGAATCCAACTGGTTAGCCACCAGTAACGCCGCTCCCTCCAACGACGGCAACGCCAACCTCAGCGGCAACCGCACCGTAAACTCTCTCAAACTCACCAACGGACGCGACGTCGCCCTCAATGCCTTTAACCTCACCATCGACAGCGGCGGACTCCTCACGACCGGCAGTGCCAACCCTGTAACTATCACCGGCAC
>JAIXRU010000119.1 GCA_027485045.1 Opitutaceae bacterium
AGATGGGGCGGGATATCGGGACGATAGGGGTGGGAGAGGGGGGCGATGGGGGAGGAATTGGGAGGGCGAGGGAGGGCGGGCGGTGTTGGCTGGGGGAAGAATGGCCGTTGAAACGGGGGCGAATCTTGCCCCAGATTTTCAGATCTCCTGCCATGCTTCTACCCCCGCATTCGAAAATTCTCTTTATCGGCGACTCCATCACCGACGCCGGTCGCGAGCCGATGGGCGAGCCTTCACCCTGGGGCAGCGCGGCCTTGGGCCGGGGTTACGTGGCCTTCGTCGAGGCTTGGCTCACGGCGACGTTTCCGGCAGCTAGCGTGCGGGTGCTGAATCGCGGAACTTCGGGCCACACCGTGCGCGATCTCTCCGCCCGCTGGCAGGCCGACGTGCTCGACCTTAAACCTGACGTCGTCTCAGTGATGATCGGGATAAACGACGTGTGGCGGCAGTTCGATACTCCGCTGCGCACGGAAGTCCACGTGCTGCCCGAGGAATATGAGCGCACGCTTGGCGAGTTAGTGGAGCGCACTTTGCCGGTGTTGGCCGGACCGGACCGGCTACTGCTGGTCACGCCGTTTTTCATCGAGGGCAATCGCGCCGACGCAATGCGTGCACGCATGGACAAATACGGGGCGATCGTGCGGCGGTTGGCGACTCGTTACGGCACGCGTTTTTTGGATACGCAGGCGGCGTTCGATGCGGTGCTGGCGCACACGCATTCGGCCAGTTTGGCTTGGGACCGGGTGCATCCGCAGCCGGCGGGGCACATGATTCTGGCACGGGCGTTTCTGGCGGAGTTGGGCGCGCTCTGATGGCTTCCGCCCAAGGCAAACTCCGGCTTGATGAGTTGTTGGTGGCTCGCGGCCTCGCGCCGACGCGGACCAAGGCCAAGGCTTACGTGATGGCCGGGCTGGTGCGCAGCGGAACCGAGCGGCTCGATAAACCGGGGCGCGAATACCCGTCGGATTTTCCGCTCACGCTGGTGCAGGCCGAGCGTTTCGTTTCGCGCGGCGGGGAAAAACTCCAGGGCTGGCTGGACCGCTTCGGGCTCGATCTAAGCGGAGCGCATGTGCTGGACGTGGGGGCGTCGACCGGGGGCTTTACTGACTGTGCGCTTCAGGCCGGGGCGACGGATGTGGTGTGTCTCGATGTCGGGCGGGCGCAGTTGCACGGGCGTTTGTTGGCGGATCCGCGTGTTACTAATTTGGAGCAGGTGAATGCGCGCACATTGGATCCGGCGATTTTACCCCGGGCGGAGTTCGATGCGGTGGTGATGGATTTGTCGTTTATCTCGCTGCGCAGCGTGCTGCCCGCAGTCTGGTCGGTGGTGCGGCTTGGCGGCACGCTGGTGGCGTTGGTGAAGCCCCAGTTTGAGGCGGGCAAGGCTGAGGTGGACAAGGGGCAGGGCATCATCCGCGATCCGGCGGTGCAGCAACGGGTGTTGGACGATATTCAGGCTTTCGCGCTGGCCCAGTTGGCGGGGGCGGAGCTGGTCGGCACGATGGATAGTCCCATCACGGGGACGGACGGTAACCGCGAGTTTTTGCTGGGTTTAAAAAAAGCGGGCGTCGCGCACACGTAACGCATTGGCCGTTGGACATTGGGCGGAGAGCTTGGCAAGTTGACTGCACGCATGACCCCCATCCGTCGCCTTGCCTTTGTGGTTAACGAACAGAAAGCCGGCGCGTCTGATTTGGCGGCGGACTTGGTGGCGCTGGCCGAAGCGGCGGGCGTAAACACGCGGGTGACGCATGCGTTTCCGCTGCCGACCTCGCATCTGCGCGACGTGGATGCGTGCTGCGTGATCGGTGGCGACGGCACTTTGCTGGGCGCGGCTCCGGCGGCGGCGGAAGCAGGCGTGCCCTTGATCGGGGTGAACCGGGGCAGCCTGGGGTTTTTGACGCCGTGGGCGGCGGACGAGGCGCGGGAGTGTTTCACAACTTTGCTGGCGGGTGATTACGTAACGACCGAGCGAGCGCTGGTGACCTGTCGCTGCGGTGAAGGGGAGTCGGTGGCGGCGTTGAACGATATCTTGATCAAGGACGCGTCCAACTCGCGGCTGATCCGGCTGGAGGTGTTTGCGGATGAAGAGTTGGTGACGGATTACCTTTGTGACGGTCTGGTTTTTAGCACGCCGACCGGCTCGACCGCGTATAACTTATCGGCGGGCGGGCCCTTGATTCATCCGGCGGCGGAGGTGTTGGCAATGACGCCGATTTGCCCTCACACGCTGAGCAATCGCTCGATCATTTTTCGCGCCGGGGTGAGGTTGCGGGTTCATAATCTGTCCGATGCATCGACCGGGCTGATCGTGGCGGCGGACGGACGTTTGCTACCTGCGCCTGCGCCGGATGTGGCGATTGAAATCGCGCTTTCGCCGTATCGTCTGCGTTTGATAGAACGGCGTGATCACAGCCACTTCGCGGTGGTGCGGACCAAGCTTAAGTGGAGCGGCGGGGCGGCGGCGGATAAACGCTGAACTCGGCGTAAAGGGCGGCGAGGTGGGCGGCGTTTTTGTGGGCGTCGAATTCGCGCTCGACCCAGGCGCGGGCGCCGGTGCGCAGGTGTTCGGCTTGGGCGTCGTCGTCACGCAGCTCGCGGAGGATGCTCACCCAGGCGGCGGCGTCTTCGGGGGCGGCGACGCGGCCAGTCGCTCCTTCGTGGATCGCCTCGGTGGTGGCGGCGGCGGGGGAAGTAGCGACGAGCACGCCGGCGGCCATGGCTTCGGGGATGACGTTGGGCAGGCCGTCGCGGTCGCCGTCGTCGGCGACGACGCCGGTGTGGAGCAGTACGTCGGCCCAGGCGCGCAGAGCGGATACGTCGGCTTGGGGGCGGTGGCCGAGGAGAGTCACGCAGTCGGTGAGGTGGGCGGCTCGGAGGGTGTTTTCCAGTTCGGCGCGCAAGGGGCCTTCGCCCGCGATGCGGGCTTCGAAGGCGAGACCGGCGGCGCGCAGGGCGGCGTAAATGCGGACCTGGTGATCGAAGCCTTTTTTGGGCACGAGGCGGGCGACGCAGAGCAGGCGCAGCGGGGTGGCGGCGCGGTCGGGGCGCAGGGCTTTGAGCGCGGGCAGGGAAGTGAGTCCGCGGCGGATGACGTGGATTTTTTCCGGGGCGATGCCTTTGGCGCGCAGGGTGGCCGCGCCCATTTCGGTCGAGGTGTGGACGAAGAGGGCGGGGGTGAGTTTTTCGCGCAGCCAGCCGTCTCCGCCGTGTCGATACAGGTCGTAGGCATGGCCGGCGCCGCTGAAGGGGTGTCCGTCGAGCCGCCAGAGCAGCCAGGCGGCGGCGGAGGGGCCGCCGCCCCAGACGGCGTGGATGTGGGCGGGGCGCAGGCGGCGGAACTCGGCGGCATGGGTGAGGGCGAAGCCGAGGCTGATGAGATTTTCCCCGAGGTTGAGCAGGGACGGCGGGCGGCGAAGCGCGCCGCGTAGTAGGTCGGCGGTCGCGCCGGGGCGGCAGAGGACGAGCCAGGGCAGCCACCAGAGCAGGGTGAGGAGTTTCCACTTGGGGAAGAGGCGGACTGGGCGGCCCTCGAAGGTGGGTTCGCCGCCCCAGATGGAGTAGAGCCGCAGGTCGAGGCCGCGGGCGAGCAGGCCGGAGACCTCGCGCTGGATGAAGGTTTCGGTGTTTTTGGGGAAGGTGGTGAAGATATACGCGATCACCGGCGCGCCGGGCGGGGGGCTCATCGCAGGTCGAAGTAGCGGGCCTGGATGGCGCGGCGCAGGGGCTCGGAGCCGAGGCGGGCGAGCAGAGGGGCGAGGCGGGCTTGAAAAAAGGAGCCCGAGCGCACGATGCCGGAGCGGCCACGATGGAGGGCGCGCACGAGGTCTTCGGCGGCGACGTCCACGGCGGGGGCGACGTCGTGCATGGCTTCGAAGCGCCGCCAGACGCGGGCCCAGCGCGGCGCGGAAGGCTGGCTGGTGCCGGGGCTTTGCACGACGGCGGTGTTGAAGGGGGTGCGGAAATCGCCGGGGCGAAAATCCACCACGGATACGCCGGTGCCGGCGAGTTCGTAGGCGAGGCTGAGACTCCAGGCGGAGAGGCCGGCCTTGGCGGCGTTGTAACCGCTCATGCCGGGGATGGGGAACTCGACCGCGAGGGAGCTGATGTTGACTAGCGCGCCATGGCCTCGGGCGCGCATGGCGGGCAGGGCGAGCAAGGATAGGCGGAGGGTCTGGGTGAGCAGGGCGTCGAGCTGGGCGGCCCAGACGGGGAAGGGCTGGCTCTCGACCGGGCCGAAGACGCCGTAACCGGCGTTGTTGATCACGAGATCGAAACCGCCGGCCTCGGTCTGGGCTTGGGTGAAGGCGGCGGCGGCGTCGTCGCCTTGGGCGAGGTCGAGCGAGACAGGATGGAAGCCGGGGCGGGCGGGCAGGCGGGAGGCGTCGCGGGCGGTGCCCCAGACCTCGACGCCCTCGGCAAGCAGGCGGGTGGTGAAGGCGGCGCCGAGGCCGCTGCTGGCGCCGGTGATGAAGGCGCGCGGGTAACGCTCGGCGAGGGGGCGGGCGGGCATGGCGGACTAGGCGACGCGTGCGAAGGCTATGGATACGTTGGCCCCGCCGAAGCCGCTGCTGTTGTTGAGGGCGGTGCGCAGGGTGGCGGGCTCGGTGGTCCGGGGGATGTTGAGGTCGGCGGCGACGGGGTCGAGTTTGGCGATATGGGCGGAGCCGGGGATGAAGCCGTGTTTGAGGGCGAGGGCGCAGAAGGCGCTTTCCATTGCCCCGGCGAGGGAGAGGCCGTGGCCGGTGAGGGCCTTGGTGCTGCTCACGGCCACGCGGGCGGCTTCGGGGCCGAGCACGGTGTGCAGGGCGCGGCATTCGGAGGCGTCGCCGATGGGGGTGGAGGTGGCGTGGGCGTTGACGTAATCGAGATCGGCGGGGGTGAGGCGGCTGGTGGCGAGGCAGCGGCGCATGGCGGAAGCGAGGCCGAGGCCCTCGGGGTGGGACATGGCGACGTTGTGGCCGTCGGAGGCCT
>JAIXRU010000037.1 GCA_027485045.1 Opitutaceae bacterium
CAACCCCGGCGAATTTACCATGCTGCAACTGGCCGAGCTCACGTTGAAACTCACCGGTAGCAAGTCGAAGATCGTGCATCGCCCGCTGCCCGGAGATGACCCCAAGCAGCGCCGCCCGGATATCTCGCTGGCACAAAAACACCTCAATAACTGGGCTCCCACCGTAGCACTGGAGGAAGGTCTGGCGCGCACCATCGCCTACTTCCGCACGCAGGTTTGAGCAACTTAGAGGGCGCGGTGGCATGCGCCTTGCGGCGGAGCGAACCATGAACCCTTTCTCTCTCGTTTGGCGACGTGCCTTGTCCGCCTTTTTTATTCTCTCACTCGCCGTGAGTCTCGGTGCGGCGGAGCCTGTGCACCGGCCGAAAGTCGTGGTGGTTACCACCTTTGAGATCGGCGCCGACACGGGCGACGCACCTGGCGAGTTTCAGTTTTGGGCCGAGCGCGAAAAACTCTCCGAAACGCTCGTGGTGCCAGGGCTGGATCACCCGGTCATGTTTAACCCGAAAACCGGCGTTTATGGCGTTGTCTCCGGCACCACGGTGCGAGCCAGCTTGCAGATATTGGCGCTCGGGCTTGATCCGCGTTTCGATTTCTCCCGCTCGTATTGGTTGGTCAACGGCATCGCGGGCGTGAACCCCCGCCTGGCCGCCGAGGGCAGCGCGGCCTGGGCGCGCTACATTCTCGACGGCGACATCGCCTACGAGATCGATTCGCGCGAGGCTCCTTCCGACTGGCCCTACGGCATCATGGCGCTGGGCAACAAGACTCCGATCGGCAAGCCGGTGATCCCGGCCTGGGCCCCCAAGCCGATGAGCTGGAGCCTGTCTCCCGGTCTCGTGGCGTGGGCCTACGCCACGACCAAGAATTTAAAACTCGCCGACTCGCCTCAAGCGGCAGCGCACCGGGCGCTTTATCTCAAGGATTTCCCGGCCGTGGGCGCCGGCCCGCAAGTTTTGTTGGGCGATAGCTTTGCGGCCTGCCGGTATTGGCATGGCGCGGTTATGCAAAAATGGGCCGAAGACTGGACGGCGCTCTACACCGACGGGCGCGGGTCGTGCGTGATGACCAACATGGAGGACCACGGAATCGCCAACGCCCTGACTCGCCTGGCTGCTATGAAGCGGGTGGATTTCGCGCGCGTGCTGGTGCTGCGCACCGGCAGTAATTTCTCCATGCCGCCGGTGGGCCAGAGCGCCGCCGCCAGCATGGTCGCAGAGTATCAGGGTATGCTGCCCGCGCTTGAAGCCGCCTATCAGGTGGGCTCCACCGTGGTGGCGGCCTTGCTCGCCGACTGGCCAACTCACTTGGTTACGCCTCCTCACGCCGAGTAGCCCGACGCCTTCAGTCTGATCAAAGCGCGCGCCAGGCACTGCCCAGAAGCGACATCATGAGCCCCAGGCGCAAGGCCCCCTCGATGGTGAGAATCACCAAGACGCGTTTCAGCGGGCAATTGGTACGCAGGGCAAATCCGACCAACCACACCAGAAGCAGGCAGATGGCGTGCAAGCGGGTGGGGCGTGCCGTAAGCAGCCAGAGCAGCCAAGCCCCCTCTGCCAGAATTCCGGCAATCCAGAAGGCGGATACGAATTCTCCCGGTCCTTTTTGCCGCGGGTCTTGGCCGGCAAGGATTTGCTTTACCCCGAGCAAGCGCTCCGCGACGACCAGTTGCACTAGTTCAAAGAGAATGAATAGCGGGGCCAGAAATACGGAGAGCGGGACTTCCTTCATCATCGGTTAGGGTAAATTTGCCCTGACGGGCCGGTAGGTAAACCGGTAAAAGAACTTTTACTTTAACTCCGACTTCTAAAAATGCAGCGCTGGTGCCCCCGGCCGGAGTCGAACCGGCACGCCCTTTCGGACAAAAGATTTTAAGTCTCGTGTGTCTGCCATTCCACCACGGAGGCGCGTTGCGGTGCGTATGTCGGAGCTTAGATGGCTGCTCGTCAACTCTTGGTAGCAGTCGATGGAGAGACTTTGAGCAGCGGCTTCAGGATGCGCGCATCGAATACGAACGGTCCGCCAGGCAACAGGCTGGCGAGCACACCCAGCGCGCACGTGCTCAACTTCCAGCGGTAATCCAGTGCCACTGGAACGAGGGCGAGCAGGTAACCCAGGAACAGGATGCCATGGGCCATGCCGACATAACGCACCGCGAGGGGCTCGCCGACGAAGTATTTCAGCGGCATGGCAATCAAGACCAGTACCAGGAAGGACAGTCCTTCGAGCAGTCCGATGAGACGCAGGCGACCTAGGGAAGTGGAAAGCATGACGAAACGCACAAAGCGGGAAATCTCGCCGGGACAAGCGTCGCAGATGTTTTTGTGATGTTTTTTCATTCTGCCTATCTAACGCCAATCGCTCCTTGCCCTCGCGCCGCCCGCTGGGCTTCTGTTTTCATTTACCACATGTCCCAGATCATCGCCGTCCTCGATTTCGGTTCCCAATACACGCAGGTTATCGCGCGTCGCATCCGCGAGTGCCAAGTCCTCTCCAAGATCTACCACTACTCGACCCCGGCATCCCAGTTAAAGGCCGACGGTGTCATCGGGATTATCCTCTCGGGCGGGCCGAGCAGCGTCTTCGCCAAGGACGCGCCCATGCCGGACCGCGCGCTTTTCGAACTCGGAGTGCCGGTGCTGGGTATCTGTTATGGCATCCAGTTGCAGGGGCATCTGCTCGGTGGCAAGGTCTCCAAGAGCACGCATCGTGAGTATGGCCACGGCGTGCTGACTTTGCAAAAACCGGGCCGCCTGTTCAAGCGGCTGCCCAAGAAATTCAAGGTTTGGAACTCCCACGGCGACCGCCTGATAGCCCTGCCGCCCGGCTACACCGCGATCGGCACCACCGAAAACTCCGAATTCGCGGTGATCGAAGACCGCAAGCGCAACTTTTACGGCATTCAGTTTCACCCCGAGGTTTTCCACACCGAACACGGAATCGATGTTATCCGTAATTTCCTGCTGGGCATCTGTGGTGCGGGCCAAGATTGGACGACCAAAGACTACATCGCCCATGCCATCGCCGACATCCGCTCCAAGGTCGGCAAAGAGCGCGTGTTGCTCGGCCTCTCCGGCGGAGTCGATAGCTCGGTGGCCGCCGCGCTGTTGCACAAGGCTATCGGCAAGCAGCTCACCTGCGTTTTTGTGGACAACGGCCTCCTGCGCGCCGGCGAGCGCGAGCAAGTCGAGTCGCTCTACGCCCGTAACTTCGAGATCGACCTGCGCGTGGTCGACGCCTCCAAGCTCTTCCTTAAGCGGCTCAAGGGCGTCTCCGAGCCCGAGGCCAAGCGCAAGATCATCGGCAACACCTTCGTCGAGGTATTTGAAAAGTCTCTGCGCTCCATCGGCGGTGCCAAGTGGCTGGCCCAGGGCACGCTCTACCCTGATGTGATCGAGTCGGTGGCCATCGCGGGCAATCCCGCCGCCCTGATCAAGAGTCACCATAACGTGGGCGGGCTGCCTGAACGTATGAAACTCAAACTGCTCGAACCCCTGCGTGAACTCTTCAAGGACGAGGTTCGCGCCGTGGGCGAGGCGCTTGGCCTACCGCGCGAGGTCGTCTGGCGCCAGCCTTTCCCCGGCCCCGGCCTTGGCGTGCGGGTGGCGGGCGATATCACCCAAGCCAAGCTGGACGTGCTTAAAGCGGCCGACGCCATTCTCCAGCAGGAGATGATGAGCAGCGGTTATTACTGGAAGGTCTGGCAGTCCTTCGCCGTTTACCTGCCCGTGAAATCCGTCGGCGTGATCGGCGACGAGCGCAATTACGCAGACGTGATTTCGCTCCGCATCGTGGAGAGCCGCGATGCCATGACCGCCGACTGGGCGCGACTGCCCTACGATCTCTTGGCCAAAATTTCCTCCCGCATCACCAACGAGGTGCGCGGCGTCTCGCGCGTGCTGCTCGACATCAGCTCCAAACCGCCCGCAACCATCGAGTGGGAGTAAGCGGTATCGGCTTAATCTCTACCCGAGTGGGCAATAATCTTTAACGAACAAGGAACCCCTACGGGAGTTCGTGTTCTCAGGGCTAACGTTTCTTTCCACAAACCACACCGTCATGACCTCACCCCTTCGTTTCCTTTTTCGTATCTCTGCCGTTCTAGTTCTACTCGTAACCTCGGTTCGCGCCGACGTTCAACCTGGCATACTCACACTAGCCCGCGCCTATCTTGGTTCGGAAGCGGCCCTCTCCGGCGTCAACGGCCTGCGTATGGTGGGGACCCTAGAAGTTAGCCAAACCGGTGCTACCTCGGCTCCACCGGCTGAGCTCGAAATCGTGTTTCAGAAACCCTTTCGCCAGCGGATCAAGGCGACAACCCAGAGCCAGGTTGAGGTCACATCGCTCGATGGTTACGACGCCTGGCAACAGGTTACCGATAACTCGGCCAGTTCCCGCTGGCAGGTTACCTTGCTAGGCCCTGACCAGATCAAACGTCTACGGGCCAACACCTTTGAGAATCTTGCCTTTTACCGCGGCATCGAAAGCCAGGCCGGTCGCATCGAGGACCGTGGCACGGTCACCGTAGATGGTATTCCTTGCCGGCAGATCGCTTTCATCCATGCGCCAGACATCGTTTTTGTGCGTAATTTCGAGCTGGCGACCGGCCGTCTCGTGATGACTCAGACGGACAGTGGCACGCAGATTCGTGAAGAGGGTAAAATCAAGGTTTCCGGCCTTCTTTTTCCGCAAAGTATGACCACGACCGCGCAGATGCCGGACGGGGCGGTTCGCACGATTCGTGTCACCTTTTCGAGCATTGAGGTAAATCCCGTTATTGCTGCCTCGACCTTTGCCATTCCGACCCTCAATCCTTAAGCGCTGAACCGGCTGTGGCCCAAGCGGGTCCAGCCTGATCTGCAGAGTCGACGCTAGAGTTGGTTTAAACGTAAACGCCCCCGCCGAGCAGACGCGGCCCGTCGTAGAGCGCGAGAATCTGGCCGGAAGCAAGACCGCGTTGCGGCTCGGCAAAGGCAACCCGGCCGGAGTCCGGGCCGGTGGCGGTGAAACACAGCTTCACCCGGGCATCGCGATAACGCACTCGACCTTCCAGCTCGCGCGGACCGTCCGCCGGGATGGGAGGCCTAGGCGTATTCCAACGCAGTCCCCGAATCTCTACCTCGCTAGTGAAGAGTCCGGGCGCGGCGGCCCCATCGAACGCCACCAAGAGGGCACGGTCGTCGGCGCGTTTTCCGACCACCACATAGGCTTTCCCGTCGGTATTGGAAGGGATGCCGATGCCCTTGCGCTGGCCGAGGGTGAAAAAATGCAAGCCACGATGCTCGCCCAAGATTCGGCCGTCTTCCGCCCGCACGATCGGGCCGGGTGCGTCGGGCACGTAGGCGCGGAGAAAATCAGCCATTTTAACCTGTCCGATAAAGCAGATGCCCTGGCTGTCTTTCTTCTCCGCCGTGGAAAGGCCGGCGCGACGGGCCAGAGCGCGCAAATCAGGCTTCAACAAATCTCCGACCGGGAAACGCGCGTCACGCAGTTGCTCTTGGGTGAGCATGGCGAGGAAGTAGGATTGATCCTTGTTCGGGTCCGCTCCTTCGAGGAGCGCGAAATCGCCGGGATGATCGGGCAGGGGAGCGCGCCGGGCGTAATGTCCGGTGGCTACGGCGGAAAAGCCGTTGGCGAGCGCCCA
>JAIXRU010000094.1 GCA_027485045.1 Opitutaceae bacterium
CGACGCGGCCGATGCCGTGTTTGCCACCGAGTTTGTTCAGGGACTTCATCACGCCGCCGGGAGTGAGCTGCTTGCCGTTTACCGCCACGCAGTCGCCCTTCTCGAAGTCGAGCTCGACATACTCGGGCTTGTCCGGCGCATCCTCGGGAGCGACGGAGAGTTTGAACATGGCCTTGTTTTCCTTGGTCGTCGGATCGAACCAAGGATCTTCCAAGATGCCAGCCTCGTAGGAGATATGGAGAAGATTACGATCCATCGAGTAAGGCTTCTTGAGCGAGGCCTCGACCGGGATTTTGTGCTTTGCGCAGTAAGCGATCATCTCGGCGCGACCGGGGAAAAGCTCGCGATAGGCTTCCATTTTCCATGGAGCGATGATGGTCAATTCCGGCGCCAGCGCCATGTAGGTGAGCTCGAAACGGCACTGGTCGTTGCCCTTGCCGGTGGCGCCGTGGGCGACGGTATCGGCCTTTTCCTTCTTGGCTATGTCCACCTGG
This sequence comes from Opitutaceae bacterium, assembly GCA_027485045.1. Taxonomy (GTDB): domain Bacteria; phylum Verrucomicrobiota; class Verrucomicrobiia; order Opitutales; family Opitutaceae; genus IMCC26134_A. Next base: position 495 of record JAIXRU010000094.1, read on the forward strand.
GCCTTGGCGATGAGCGGGCGGGCGATGGAGGTGCCGAGATAATACTGGCCCTCGTAAATCGCGTTGGCGCGAACCATCGGGAAGATGTAGTCTTTGGCGAATTCCTCGACCAAATCGAGGGTGTAGTGCTTGGTGGCGCCGGTGGCCTTGGCCTTCTTATCGAGGCCCTTCAGCTCTTCTTCTTGGCCGACGTCGGCTGCGAAGGTGACAATCTCCGCATCATAAGTCTCTTTGAGCCATTTGACGATGACGGAGGTGTCTAGACCACCGGAGTAAGCGAGGACGATTTTCATAGGGGGAAAAGGATTAAAAAATTACGAGCCACCCTTGGCGGATGCGAGTTTGGCCATGATGGCTTTTTGGACGTGAAGGCGATTCTCCGCCTGGTCAAAAATGATGGAACGCGGGTTATCGAGCACGGCTTGCTGCACTTCCTCGCCGGCGTGGGCGGGCAGACAGTGCATGAAGAGCGCGTCAGGCTTGGCGGCGGCGAATAACTCCGCCGTCACGCTGAAAGGATGCATCAAAGCCAGTCGCTGCCTGGTTTCCTCCTCCTTGCCCATGCTCACCCATACGTCGGTGTAAACCACGTCGGCATCCTTCACTGCCTCGTAAGGATCAGTGGTAAAGGTGTAGCCGCCGGCGAAACCTTCCTTGGCCAGAAAGTCGTTAAACTCGGCCGAAGGAGTGAAACCCTCAGGCCCGGCTAAACTGATTTTCATGCCGAAGAGATTAGCGCCAAGCACCCAAGAGTTAGCCATGTTGCAGGCGGTGTCGCCAAGGAACGCGATCTTGCGCCCCTTGAGCGAACCAAACAGATCGCCGCCCGGCGCGGCCCAACGCTCGGCCATGGTAAAGGCGTCAGTATAAATCTGGCAGGGGTGCAGGAAGTCCGTGAGGGCATTGATCACCGGGAGCGAACCTGCGGCAGCCAGCCGCTCGACTTCTGAGTGCTCGTAAGTGCGCACGATCAAGCCATGCACGAAGCGAGAGAGCACTTTGGCGGTGTCTTCGATCGACTCCCCGCGTCCGAGCTGAATGTCGTTTTTGTTTAAAAACAGCGGGTTGCCACCGAGCTCATGGATCCCGACCTCGAAAGACACGCGTGTGCGGGTGGACGATTTGGAGAAAATCATCGCCCAGGTCTGCTGTGCGAGCACAGAGGTTACGAGATGGCCCCGCTGGGCCTTAAGCTCGCGGGCTTGGGTAAAAACTTCCGCTGCCTGAGCGGGCGTGAAGTCGGTCTCTTTCAAAAAGTGCTTCATGTCTTTCGAGTGAAGCGAATCTGCATAAACCGCGCCGACACCCTCGGGCGAGGGTAAACTAAACATTGGCGCGAAAACGTCACATCGCGCGCTAAGGGTAAGCGACGCACCAAGAGTTCCAGCTTATGCTGCACGGGAGGCGAATACCTGCCGCAGGATAGCGACCGCCTCCGCCAACTGCGCCTCGCTGGCGATCAAGGGGGGCAGCAGACGGATGACATTTCCACCGGCCAGCGGGCAAAGCAGCCCGGCCTCGCGCAGCGCGGCAATATAGGGCGCGGGGTCGTTGGTAAGCTGCAAGCCGACCATGAAACCAAGACCGCGAATCCCCGTGCATTGCGAGGGGAACTCAGTCGCCAACGAGGCAAGAGACGCATGCCACGGACCACTCACCCTCATGATATGTTCGCACAAACCCTCATCGGCGATGATATCAAGAGTCGCCAACGCGGCGGCACATGCCAGCGGAGTGCCGCCAAAGGTCGTGCCATGCATGCCCGGCTGAAAAAGGTCGGCCGCTCCTTCACCGATCCAAATCGCGCCAATCGGGAAACCGCCGCCCAGCCCTTTGGCCATGCCAATCGCATCGGGCCGTACACCGGAATGCTCGAACGCAAAAAACTTCCCTGTGCGACCGATGCCGCACTGCACCTCATCGAGCATGAGCAGCAAGTTGTGCCGGTTGCAGAGCGCGCGCAGGCCGAGCAGAAACTCGGGCGTGGCGGGATTCACGCCGCCCTCGCCTTGGATGGATTCGACGAAAATCGCCGCCGTCTGCTCGTCGATCAAAGCCTCGAACGAAGCCAGATTGTTCAATTCGCCAAAGGCGAAGCCGGACAAAAGCGGACGAAACCCTTTTTGGATTTTCTCCTGTGGCGTCGCGCTCATGCCGCCAAAAGTGCGTCCATGAAAGGCCGACTTCGCGCAAATGACTTTGAAGCACTTGCCTTCTTCGCCCGATTTGCGGATGCCGTGCAATCGTGCGAGTTTGAGCAGGCCTTCGTTCGCCTCCGCGCCAGAATTGCAAAAAAACACCCGTCCCGGGCCTGCATACGCCACCAGCCGCTTGGCCAACTCACCCTGAAGCGGATTGCGATACAAATTACTGACATGCACCAAGGTGGCGGCTTGCGCGGAGACCGCCTTTACCCAACGCGGGTGACAATGCCCGACCGCGTTTACCGCGATGCCCGAGGCAAAATCGAGGTAACCCTTGCCGGCGTCGTCCCACACGCGGCAACCCTCGCCTCGCGCCAGCGTGATGGCCGGACGGCCATAGTTGCGCAAAACATAGGTGTCGTAGGCGGCTTCAGCCGCAGTCTGCACGATCTGGGATTGGCTCATCGCTTAAAATGAAAAGCTGAATTTAATCCTGCACGATTTCCGTACCGATGCCCTTGTCGGTAAAAATCTCCAGCAAGAGCGAATGCGGCAGTCGACCATCGATAAAGTGGACGCGTTGCACTCCCTCCTGGAGGGCGCGTACGGCACTCATGACCTTGGGCCGCATACCCTTGTCGATCACACCCCGGCGTTTGAGTTCATCCACTTGCGAAACCTTTAGGGTGGAGATCAACGTATCGGCATCGGGCGGGTTAGCCAGCAGTCCTGGCACATCGCTCATGTAAACGAGACGCCGAGCCCGCAGCGACGAAGCCACCCGCCCCGCCACAAGATCCGCGTTCACATTGTAAGGCTTTCCGTCACGTCCCTCAGCCACCGGAGAGATCACCGGCACATAGCCCTCGGCGATTTCCTTTTTGATTAACTTCACCTTCACCTCCACGACCTCGCCAACGTAGCCGAGATCGACCGGCTGGTCGTTGTCGTCGACCGTGAGTTTTTCGCAGACCAACACCGTGTCGCCAGCCAAGCCCTTGGGTTTGGCACGGGCGAGCGAGATGGCGTCGCAGACATCCTTGTTAACGATCTCGTCGAGCGTTTTTTTAACGATCGCCACGGTCGCCTCATCGGTGATGCGCATGCCGTTGGGGGCAAACTGCGACTTCAGCCCGGATTGCTCCATGGCCTTGGTGATGGCTTTGCCGCCGCCGTGGACGACCACCACGTTGATCCCGCATGCGGCCAAGAATGCGATGTCGTAGGCGACGCGATTGCGCACCGCGGGGTCGGGGTCGTCCATGAAACTGCCGCCGTATTTCACGACGAAAGTGGAGCCGCGAAAATCTTGGATGTAAGGGAGGGCCTCGAGGAGGACCTTGGCCTTGGTGGTGATTTCAGATACGTTCATCAATAGGGTGCCGAAGCTAACCGGTAAATCACCCTGCGCCGGCTTTTCCATCACAATCTAAGTTACGAATGTGTTGTATCGTAAGGATCACGTGAATTTCCCCTTCACTTTCCGCCGCGTGCCCCCAGTTCTCGGCGCGTGTCCAGCACCCAAAATACGTTCCAATCCCGCGACTCCCACCGTGCCTGGCTAGCCACGCAGGCCACCCTGCCGCAAGGCTTCCGCGTCGGCACCACTCGCTTCGAGTTTCTCCCCAAGGAGGCACCCAAACCATCGAAGATGACGCTTACGCTCATCTCGCTTGATGAACCGACCCCGGACTTCGCCGCCGTCTTTACCAAAAACGCCTTTCCCGGCGCGCCCGTCATCGTGGGCCGCTCGCGGCTGGCCGAAGCCCGGCTCGGCGCCATCATCATAAATAACAAGATTTCCAACGTGTGCGCTCCCGGCGGCGTGGCGGCCAGCGAAACGATTTGCGCCGCCACCGCCGCGCTGCTCGGCCTCGCTCCGAGTGAAGTATTGCCCTGCTCCACCGGAGTCATCGGCTGGAGCCTGCCCGTCGAGGCCATGCTTCCCGCGCTGCCAAACGTGAAATCCGCGCTCACCACCAGCAGCATCCTGCCAGCGGCGGAGGGCATCGTAACCACCGACCTGTATCCAAAAATCCGTGCCGTAACGCTCGGCACCGGCCGCATCGTCGGCATCGCCAAAGGGGCTGGCATGATTGAGCCCAACCTTGCCACCATGCTGGTCTATATTCTGACCGACCTGACTGTGCCTCGCGACGAGTTGCGCGCCATGCTCTCGCGCGTAGCGGGAGCGACCTTCAACCGCATCTCAGTGGATAGCGATACGAGCACATCGGACACGGTGGTGCTCGTCTCCTCGGGGCGCGCCCCCTGCCCGGATCTCGCCGCGTTCGAAACTGCCTTGCGCGGCGTTTGTGCCGATCTCGCCGAAGACGTCGTGCGCAACGGCGAGGGTATACGCCATGTGCTTCGTGTTCGCGTTTCCTCGGCTCCCGATACGGCCACCGCATGCGCTCTGGGCAAAGCCATCGTCAACGCCCCGCTCTTCAAGTGCGCCATGGCCGGCAATGACCCCAACGTCGGCCGCCTCGTGCAAGCGATCGGTAAATATGTCGGCGCAGCCGGACTGACACTGGATTTGTCCAAGCTCCGCGCCCGCATCGGCGGACAGGAGATTTTCGCTGAAGGAGCGTTTCGCCTAAACTACGAAAAAGAGGCCGCGCTCATCGCTCACCTCAAGGCCGCAGAGCTTTACACCAGTCAACTGGCTGCCGACGGCACCTTCGCTCCACCGGTGGATTTCCCGCCCCACGAGCGCTGTGTGGAAATCGAGGTCGAGTTGGGCACCGGATCGGCCGAAGCCACCGTCTTTGGCGGGGATCTCACCCACGAATACGTGAGTGAAAACGCCGACTACCGCAGCTAAGCCGCAAGCGAACAAGCCCCCGGCACACCACCCGCTGCGTGGTGGTGCGTCGGGGAAATAACACTACAGCAGATCGGCGGCGAGCTCGGCCAGACGGCTGCGCTCGCCCTTGGTGAGCTTTACGTGCGCGGCAAGCGCTTGGCCCTTCATGCGGTCGTGGCAATAGACCAGCCCGTTGCTGCGCGAATCCACATAGGGATTATCGATCTGGGCGGGGTCGCCAATAAGCACGATCTTGGAACCCTCGCTGATACGCGTGATCACGGTTTTCACCTCGTGCGGCGTAAGCTGCTGAGCCTCGTCGAGGATGAAAAAACGGCGGGCAATGGAACGGCCACGGATAAAGGCCAGTGCCTCCACCTCAACCAGCCCGCTTTTGATTAGACGCTCGTACGGCTTCATCGTTGCGTTCGGACCACCCGAACCGCCCGCTGCCCCTCCATTGCCATTGCCCGCCGGTGCCGGGCCAGTAAGGGCGGCGTTGGACATAGCGAGTGCCGACGAGCCTTTGCGGTGTTTTTTAGATACTTTTTTGGAGGCAAACTGCGGCTCCTTGGGTGGCTTTGAAGGTATCAGAACTTCCAATGCGTCGAAGTAAGGCTGCAGCCACGGTTTCATCTTTTCCTCCATCGTGCCGGGCAGAAACCCGATGTCTTTGCCCAAGGCCATTACCGGGCGGGAAATCGACACCCCGTCATAACGTGAGTGTTCATCATGCGTCTGGTGCAAGGCGCAGCCGATGGAGAGCAACGTCTTGCCCGTGCCGGCCTTACCGAAGCAGGTCACGAGCGTAATGCTATCGTCGAGCAGGGCATCCATGAAGAACTGCTGCTCAAGATTGCGGCCGCGCACGGGTATGCCGCCAGGGGCTTTGATCCAGTCGGGGATTTTTAACCGCGCGACCCGACCCTCACCATAATAACGCGCCGGCATGGTCTTGCCCTCGGTGGAACGGAGTAGCACGTATTCGTTCAATGTGAGGGTTTGTGCCGTCTCTTCGTCGAGCGTAAATTCGCCCTCTGAAGCGAAACGTTGCAGCTCATAAATCGTAACCTCAACTTCACGGTAGTCGCCCTCGTCATCCACGTTGGCCACCTTGTCGTTCAAGTAATCCTGCGCCTCTAATCCGACCGCACGCGCCTTAAGGGTTACGTTAACATCCTTAGTTACCAAAATAGTCGGGGGCGGGTAACACGACTTCACGTATAGGGCGGCCGCAATAATGCGGTTATCCTTCTTGGCAAGGTCGGGTAAAATGGAACGAAAGGCGACCATGGCCGGCGTGTCCTTGAGCGTGGGGTCGGCCAGCCAAGGATTGATGATAACCGAAAGCGTGCCGCCATTTTCGAGTTTCACCCCTTCGTGCATCGAGCGCGAATCAGGGAGAAGCTCGGAAAGGATGCGATGCACCCGGCGGGCGTTGCGGCCACGCTCGGTGGATTGCTCCGTCTTGATCGCATCGAGCTCCTCCAGCACTTCGACTGGAATCGCGAG
>JAIXRU010000155.1 GCA_027485045.1 Opitutaceae bacterium
ATCGCCCTCCTCCTCCTCGGCACGTTTACGCTTTGCCAGCCGCTCTTCGTCGCCCAAGCCGGTCCCGCTCACTCCCACACCAAAAAAGCCAGCGGCCCGAATGGGGGTCGCTTGCTCACCAAGATCGAGCCCCGCGCCGAATTTTTCGTCACCGCCGAGCGCAAGGTGCAGATCACTTTCGTGGACGCTCGCGGCACCGCGATCGCGCCGGACACGCAGATCGTGACGGCCATCGCCGGTGATCGCGCCGCCCCTACCAAACTCAGCTTCGTGAAAACGGGCAACGTGCTCGTTTCCGACGTCGCTTTGCCGGCGGGCAACGACTTCCCGACTGTTGTGCAAATCAAGCTCACGCCCGAGTCGAAAGCGGTGGTCGAGCGCTTTAACCTTAACATGTCGGTGTGCTCGGATTGCTCGAAACCCGAATACGCCTGCATCTGCGGCCATTGAGCTGTCACGTGCAGACCAGACGTATTTCAGGTTAAACTACCTTAGGCGGAAAATGTAGGGCGGGATCGCCGCACCCCGCCGTTCGCAAACCTGGTCACGGTACGGCGGGGTGCGGCGACCCCGCCCTACATGGGCTCTCCAACCTCGCCATACCGCGTCAGAGCGCGAGGTTGTTGGCGCGGGTATGCAGCGTCTGAACGACGGATATGTTGCGCATGGCGAAGGCGGCTTCGCAGTAACAGAGGTAGTAACTCCACTTGCGCATAAAGCGTTCGTCAAAGCCGAGCGCCAGCACCTGTTCGCGGCGGTCCTGGAAGGTGTCGTGCCAGAGGCGCAGCGTGCGGGCGTAGTCCTGGCCAAAGTCCTCAATGCGGTGCAACATGAAGCCTCCCGCGCGGGCGAGCTGTTGGTTGACGCGGTTGAGCGAGAGCAGCAGCGAGCCGGGGAATATATGTTTCTGAATAAAGTCCACCCCACGGCGGAGCTCGGCGTAGCGGTCGTCCGGGCAGGTGATAAACTGGAGCGCGAGCAGGCCCTCTGGTTTCAAGCGGGCGGCGAGGGTGTCGCAATAAACCGGGAGGTAATCGTGGCCGAGAGCCTCCATCATCTCGATCGAGACGATTTTATCGTAATCGCCGGCGTGATCGCGGTAGTCCTCGAGGCGGACGTCCACGAGGTGGGCAAGTCCGGCGGCCTGCACGCGCTGGAGGGCGAGGTCGTATTGCTGGCGGGAGATGGTGAGGGTGGTGACGCGGCAGCCATAGGTGCTGGCCGCCTGGATACTCCAGCCGCCCCAACCGGTGCCGATTTCGAGTACACGGTCGGTGGGTTTTAGGCGGAGCGAGCGGCAGAGGGCGTCGTTTTTCTCGCGTTGGGCGTCTTCGAGCGAGAGGTCGGGGGCGTCGGCCGGCCAGCGGGCGCTGGAGTACATCAACGTGGGGTCGAGGAAGAGTTGGAAGAAATCGTTGGAGAGATCGTAGTGCTCCGCGATGTTGCGCCGGGCGGTGGCGCGGGAGTTGGGCCGGAGCAGGTGGCCGAGCCGATTGGCGAAACGCAGGGCGTTAAGGAAAAAGACCTGTCCGTGTTTTTTGGAGGAGCCGGAGAGCGTGGGGGCGTGTTCGACGTTGAGCACGAACCAGGCGATGAGGTCGGAGAGGTCGGGCGTATCCCAATCCCCATCGAGGTAGGATTCGGCAAAACCGATGTCGCCGGCCAGAACGCATTTCTTGAAAAAGGCTTCGCGGCGAACGCGAATCGTCACTTCGGCGCGTAGTCCGCAGGGCAGGCGGGTGGCGAGAGCTTGGGCGTGGGAACCGAATTCGACCGCGTTGCCATCGGGCAGTTCGAGACGAAGGTGCCCCTGTTGCATATCACGGAAGGCACGCAACACGCCTCGACGGTAAAAGGAGCCGGCATGCGCGGCCACGTCGTCGGCTGCGAGGGCGGCGCGGGTGGTGGCGCTGAGAACGCCAGGGGCGGAGGTATCGTCGCTCATAGTGCAGGCGGTTCGGGTTGGCGGCGGGGGGCGAGAGAAGTGTGCGGGTGATAGAGGTCGCGTTGGTCGGAGGCGCGAGCGGCTTTGGCGAACCAAGGCACACGTTTTAGAAAAAGGCGAAACGCCTCCCAATGTATCGCGGCGATAACCTTCAGCGTGACGAGCGGGTATTTTAGCGAAAACCAGGCCAGAGCAGCGTCGGTGAGCGGGCGCGGCGGGCTCAACTCGTTGACCGTGGTGATAAGCGTTCGGCGCGGGCCAACGTAGTCATCGATTTGCAGGGCAAGGTGTTCGCCCGGCGGGCGCAGCGTGAAATCGAAGGCCACATCGACGTCCGAGAAGGGCGAAACGTAAAAATTTTTCGTTACGCGGAGGCGAAACGCGGGAGTGCCAGCGGGTGGATTGGCGAGGGTATCCGGGCCGAGAAAAAAAGGTTTGGTCTCGCGAAAAGTGTTGGTCACCTCGGCGACACTGGCCACCGGGTGACCGTCGGCGGCGTGTACAAAATAGAAGGAGACCGGGTTGAACTGGTAACCCAGCACACGGGGAAGCGTTAGCAGGAGCACGCGTGCTCCCGGGCCGGGGTCGATGCCGCGGGCAGCCAAGGTGGCGAGCAGGCGGGATTTGAGCGGGGCGTCGGAGTTGGCGGTGGCGCCGGGGGCGGGAACAGAAGCGTTAACGGAGGTGGCGGCGGACGGGTTGTAAGCGGTTTCGTGGGTGGGCAGGTAGTCGCGTTGACGAAAGGAGAGCAGGCCGCCGCGGTCGATGCTGAGCAGGCGGAGGCGGCGTGACAGGGCCGGGAGTTCGTCAAGATCGAGCGAGAGCAGGAAGATTCGATACGCGAAGCGATGCGCCCGCGGATGAAGGCGGGCGTGCATGATGCTACATTCGTAAAGGCGGGAGTGCATGCGCGACGGAAGTGCCAAGCTTGAGAGAAAGCGGAACAACGCAAACCGTGCGCCACGGAACATGCTTTTGCCTAACATTCAGGAAGGCTGCGAAGCGGGCAGGATCGGACACGATTTGCGGAATTTTTCGCCTTGATCGCAGAGCCCGGCATTACATGCATGAACCAGTATCTTTTTGATGAAGATACCGAGCTGTTCTGGATATATGAAACTCTCATAACGCCAACAGCTCATGCCAAATGAAAACATCATCGGGGTGTAGCTTAGCCTGGCAGAGCGCTACGTTCGGGACGTAGAGGCCGCGAGTTCGAATCTCGCCACCCCGACCAGTTTCAAGACCGCTTGCGACCCTTGTTGATTGCGTGTTACCCGGCGACACTTAGCTTGGACGGTTTTATGACCAAGTTTCGTCAGTGCATCGACCTCCATGAGGGCAAAGTGAAGCAGATCGTCGGCGGCAGCCTGCGCGACGATGGCGCCGGGCTGCGGGAAAACTTCGTCAGCACACTTAGCGCCGGAGATTTTGCCGCACGTTATCGCGCCGATGGCCTGACCGGCGGCCACGTCATCAAGCTGGGCCCGGGCAACGACGACGCCGCCCTCGCCGCGCTCGCCGCCTGGCCGGGCGGGCTCCATCTCGGCGGCGGTATCACCGGCGACAATGCCGAGCGCTGGCTTTCCGCCGGTGCCAGTCACGTAATCGTCACCTCCTGGCTCTTTGATGCGCAGGGCCATTTTCTACCCGACCGGCTCGACATCCTTCGCTCCCGTATCGGCGCGGAGCGGCTCGTTATCGACCTGAGCTGTCGCCGCACCGCAAGCGGCTGGACGGTGGCGATGAATCGCTGGCAAACCCTTACCGACCTTCAAATTACCCCCGCCACCCTCAACGCTTTGGCCGGCAGTTGCGCGGAGTTCCTCATCCACGCCGCCGATGTCGAGGGCTTGTGCAACGGAATCGAACCCGAGTTGGTCACGTTACTCGGCGCCTGGGCCGGCTGCCCTATGACCTATGCAGGGGGCGTGGCCAACATGGAGGACGTGCGCCGCGTCGAGACCCTGGGCCGGGGAGCCCTCGATCTCACCGTGGGCAGTGCGCTGGACATCTTCGGCGGGAGCGGGGTGCGCTACGACGAACTCGTCGCGTGGAACCGCCGGTAAACCTATCCCGCTCCCCTCCTCGGTTGGGCAGGCTTAGCGCAGCCATTCCTTGCCCTGTAAAACGAACTGCCACCGGCCGCGATACTGGCCGAGTTCTCCGTAACACCGCAATTTTCCTTGGTCCGCTTGCGCCTTTATGCGCGGCCGCAGGTCTTTGTCGTGGGTAAACACATCGTAGGTGGCGCCTCGCACCTCGACCGTGACATAGCCTCGCTCATCCACCCGTGCCGGTGCCTCAAGGCGGAAAATCCGACCGGTATAAGTGCCGTCACGCAGATCCTTTTCGGGCGCCAGGCTCTGCGGGTCGATGGCGGCGGCGAATAGATCCACCGTGGCAACCTGCACCGACACAGGCTCAGCCGGACCCTCCTCCGTGCGACTGGGCCGCACCAAGGGCATCCATTTATCCGAGGCTTCCGCCGCCGGCACGACGCGAAACCGCGCGTAGAGCGGGAAATGGTCGGAAAACCCGGACGGCTCGCGTCCCCGTGACCACCGCACCGGCCGGCCAAAAACATCCGCGTTCAAACCGGGGAGTTTCAACACGGAGAACGAGCCATCCACGTACTGGATACCGCGTTGATCGTAAAGGCCGCGGCTGACGATCAGATGCATGAGCGTGCCCCACTCCTCGCGGAAGATATCCGAACCCCGCTGGTCGGAGGGCAGCTCGAACCACAGATTGTAGAGATCGCGATCCTTGCCGCGCAGGGCGAGTTCGTTGCCCTGCGAGCCGAGGATATCGTTGATCGCGGTCGGGCCCATCGCACGGTAACGCTGCCGCTGGTTGTATTGGGAATTCAAATCTCCGGCTACGAGTACGTCGGCCCTTGGATCATCCGCCAGCAACGCATCGATCCTCGCCCGCAACACCCGGGCGTTTTGCCGGCGGGTGTCCTCGGTGACGACGTCGCTTGCTCCGGACTTCCAATGGTTGGCCAGCACGGTGAACGGCACGCCATCCACGTCGAGGGTCACCTCCAGAATGCCCCGGGCATTGAGAATCGGAAATGTTTTCACCGCGCGCACCGGAAACCGGGAAAACACCACGTTGCGGATCGCCTGCCCGTGCCCATCGGCGTGCAGAGACGGGCGCTCATCAGTAACGGCCACGCGGTAGCCCTTCAGGCCGGCATCCACGCAGGCCTTGAGCAACCAGGCCTCGGCGGGCACCCCGGCCAGTTCGGCGGGGAGCGGTCGGGTGGCGAGCACCTGCGCGAGGGGCTTTCCGGCCAGACCCGCCAGCCAGCGATCGTAATCACGCACGGTGGAATCGGGGGTCTGATCGAGCTCGATTTCGTTAAAAACCACCACGTCCGGACCGGCCCCGCCATCGACCCGGACCAGCACCTTGGCGATGTTGGCCGCCTTCACCGCCAAGTGAGCGGGCGTGTATTCAGCAGACTGATAATCGTCGTAGAGCGCGATGCCATCGACGTCGTGGAGGTTCTCCACGTTGTAAACCACGACCGAGAATGTGCGCCCGGCCGGGGCCACGGTCTCGGCGGCGAGCTGAAAGGACAAGACGAGGAAAGTCAGCAGCCCGCGAAAAAATCCGGGGCCATGCAAAACGGGGAGGCGCATGAGGCCACCTTGATCAAAAACCCCGCCCCGCCAAGCTGTCTGATCAGGAAAACGGGGGCCAGCCGGAATAATGGCGCGTGGCCTCGTCTTTAGGCGTGTGCCCTGAGCCGATTCGCGTAAAGCTGGGGACACTTTTTTGCTTCCGACGTTTTCCCATGTCCGCTGAACCCGCCATCCAAGTCCGCAACCTCGTAAAATCCTACTCAGGCCACCCCGCCGTGCGCGGCATGAGTTTCGACGTAGCCAAGGGCGAGATCATCGGCCTGCTCGGACCAAACGGGGCGGGCAAATCCACGACGCTGCGCATCCTTACCGGCTACCTTCCGGCCACTTCGGGACAGGTCACGGTATGCGGAGTGGACGTGGCCAGCCGGCCTGAGGACGTGAAAAAGCTGCTCGGCTACATGCCCGAGAACAATCCCCTGCCCGACGATTTGCGGGTGCACGAATACCTGTTTCTGCGCGGCCGACTGAAAGGACTCACGCGCCGCAAACTCGCGCCGCGACTCGACGAGGTGGTGCACCTCTGCGACCTGGGTCGAGTGCGGGATCGTATCATTGGCAAACTTTCCAAGGGCTACCGTCAGCGTGTCGGCATCGCCGACGCCATCCTGGCCGAGCCGCCCATCATTATCATGGACGAGCCCACCATCGGTCTAGATCCGCAGCAGATCCAGGCCGTGCGCCAGTTGATCGCGGGGCTTCGCGGACGCATGACCGTGCTGATCAGCTCGCATATCCTGCACGAGATCGAGGCCACCTGTGATCGCGTGGTAATCGTAAACCAGGGCCGCGTGGTCGCCGCGGGCGCACCCGACGAACTTCGCCGGGAACTCTTTGGACCCGGTTACTACGAACTCGAAATCGCCGGCCCGCTCGATGTTTTGCCCGCGTTGTTATCGCACCTGGACCCCACCCTGGCCTTTGCCGATACGCGCTTGGTCGGGGAGGGTTTTCACCTCGTGAGACTCGCCGCCGACCACGGCGCGCCCGACCTG
>JAIXRU010000044.1 GCA_027485045.1 Opitutaceae bacterium
CTAGTAGGTCTCCGGCCGGACGCTTACGCTTCTCCCTCCGCGACCACCCAAAAGTGTCGCTGGAATGGAATAGAGTTTGCCTGGCCTGCAATAGGAAACGCCTCCACCGCATCGGCATCGCCCCCGGTGGTCTATCCGACCAAGGCCGAAGTCCCAAAAACCTAGTCGCAACGCAGACCGGCATGCGACTTGCCGCCGAAACCCGACTCAAAACGGTCTTGGTTATGACATGACTGGGTTTAAGCCCGGCTCGACCGTCATTCGGCAACCCAGCACAGCACCCTTTCGCGACGCATAGTCAGAAATCAAGCATTTAGGCCGATTTCTTAGACCGATGAGCTGTTAGCCGCGCAAAAATGGGATTACTATAATTAGAACAGAACACTGCTTTTGTTTTTTGAGGGGTGATGCAAATTTAACTCGTAAGGTAGATGAAATGTTACTCATCCGCCCCCGCCCCTGTGTTCCCCCCACCCCATCATAACTGTAAGATATGAAGTCACTAAAATACTCCTCGTCCGCGTCGGCTCTACTCCTAGCCTTAGCAGCCAGCCCTTCGTTGCTAGCCGCTACTTTTATAAGTACTTCCACCACCGGCACGAACAACTGGAGCACAGCCACCGGATGGGATTCCACACCCGTAAGCGCCATCGATACCACTCTGACCTTCGGCAACGGCACCGCCTTGGCTGCATCAGCAACCGTTACTTCAAGCAACGATATTGGCTCGCCGCCTTTCAGGCTCAACGCCTTGAACATGACTTACGCTGGCCCGGCGAGCGGCACGGCCCCGACGGTTACGATCTCAGGCAGCCAGCTTGAGTTTATCAATGATCTCACCCCCACCGCCCCCAGTATTGTTTTTAATACTACGGGAACGATAAAACCCACGGTAAACATCGCCAACGCCATTCTTTTCACCAACACCGCCGCGATCAATGCCACTACCAATGCCACCTTTAACGGTACCCTCTCCGGGACAGGTGGTTTCACCAAATCAGGTGCCGGCACTATGATTATTCAGGGCAATGCCACTGCAACCGGCGGCACTGCGCTCGGCAACATCGGCGTGAGTGCCGGCACTCTCCAGATCGGCAACAATGGCGGCTTCGGCAGTCTCGGTGCCGGCACCATCACCCTGAGCGGCTCAGGCAGCCTCAACGTATCCCGTGCGAGTAACAGCTTCAACTTTGACAACACCATCAGCGGCAGCACCAGCGGCGCGGTGAACTTTTTCCTGAATAATTCGGCAACCCCGACTGCATTCGAGGTAACCCTCACCAAAGCTAATACCTACACCGCCGCCACCAACCTGCAGCCGTTTTCAGCCTCAAGCGTGGGTACCCCGACGCTAAAGAACGGCATTGATAACGCCCTCTCCACCACGACGGCCTTTTCCATCAATACGGTCTCTGGCTCCACCGCCAACATGACCTATGATCTTGCCGGTTTTAATCAGACCCTTGCTTCACTCGCATCGGGTGCCGGTGTCACTACGACCAACGGCATCGTAACCAACTCCGGAGCGGCAAAAACGCTGAACCTTTCCAACGCCTCCGGCACCACCACCTACAGTGGCACGATCTCCGGGGCGATCGCCCTTACAAAATCCGGAGCCAGCACTCAGATCCTCGGCGGAAGCAACAGCTACTCAGGCCTGACCACCGTGAACGCCGGTGTGTTACAGGTCAATAATTCCAACGCTTTGGGCAGCACCGCCGCCGGCACCACCGTCAACGGCTCGGATGGCTCGGTGAATTTCTTGGGCACTGTGCTGGATTTAAACGGTGTCGCCATCGGCAGCGGCGAAACCTTGAACCTCGATACGGGCACTACCCTCAACAACCGGGTCACCCTGCGGTCGATGTCGGGCACCACCAGTAGTTGGGCAGGCAGTGTAGTGCTAGCAGGCGACAGGCTTGTGCAGATCCAGACCGGCGATGGCACCTCCCAAATGACGGTTTCCGGTGCCATCAGCGGCCCATCCTATACCGGAACCACTTTAAATCTTCGCGGCGCGGGTACCGGAACTTTGTCCGGGGGCATCACTCTCGGCACCAACACCAATATCCAAGTCTTGGATGGCGGCACTTGGAATATAAACACATCGAGCAACACTTTGGGAACCACGAACATTACAAATGGCACGCTGGTCACCGGAGCCGCCAACGCTCTGCCCGGTTCACAATTTGTTTCCCTAGGTGGTGGCTCCACCTCCGGCACGCTCAGGCTCAACGGCTTCAACCAATCCGTGGGTGGTCTGGCCATTTCCGGCACCGGCACAGCGAACAAGATCGTCAACGGCAGCGCCACCGCCAGCACTCTGACGTTGAGCAACCCCAGCGCCAATTCCACTTTCTCCGGTGTCCTTGGCGGCGTTGGTGCCAATGAAAACAACTTCGGCCTTACCAAGGCGGGTGCCGCCACGCTCACCCTGACCGGCAGCAACACCTACACCGGCGTAACCACCGTCAACGCCGGCACCCTTGCCACCAGCACCACGGGATCGTTCGGAACGGGCAATATCTCGGTGGGCACGGCATCCCTTAACTTGGGCAACAACACCTCCATTGCCGATGGCGCCTCGCTGTTCCTTTTGAGCACCTCCACCCTGACCCTTGGTTTTGCCAGCGGTTTCGAAACCATCAGCGGCCTCTTCATCGCAGGCAACGCGGTATCCATCGGCACCTACACGGCCACCCAACTCGGCAATCTGGGCTTCGGCGGCACGTTCAACGGCGCTGGTCAACTTCAGGTCACTTCCGTCATACCAGAACCCTCCACCTATGCCGCGCTGGCCGGTCTGGCCGCTTTGGGCTTGGCTATGCGCCGCCGCTCGCGGGCTTAAACTCGGATTTGCCCAGGCTTCCTTTGCACACCCGGTGTCTAGGGCGCGCAAAGTGCGTTTTATACCTCCCCCCCCAATCACCCAATATATATGAAAAATCCAGCAAGAAGCATCCTCTGCTGCCTCGCTCTTACCGCATCCCTTTCCGCTGAGAATCTGCTTGTAAACCCGAGCTTTGAGCTCGGCCCCACCAGCTGGAATACCTTTATTCCCGCAGAGAGCGTTGCCCAAGCCCCGGTGCTCGAAGTAGTCAAAAAAAATGCTCGCACCGGCACCTCCGCCTTGCGCCTCTCTACCCAGACTTCCTCCCGTTTCGCCTTTGGCAGTCATCCCGCTATTTCCGTAAACCGTGGTGAACGATTTCGTGTTTCAGCATGGTATCGAGTCGAGCCAGACTCCTATGCGGAGGATACCAAGCCTGGGTTTCTCCTACGCATTAATTTTAGATCTGAGCACGCAGGTCCTGAAACCCCAAGCCAGCACATCTACGTCGGACCTACTGGTGTCGCTTCAAAAAACATCGGACCACGTTTAATCAAACCCAATCTCCCGGACAAATGGACCCTGCTCGAGGCAATTGTGGAAGTCCCCGCAGACGCACATGGCATGACGATTAACTTATTCTCTTGGGGCTTAACTGGCACGCTCTGGGTGGACGATTGCTTGGTCGAAGAAGTGGCCCCAGGGGTAGCCGCTACCCCGCTTGGATAAACCACCACTAGTTGGAAAAACCGATAAGACTCTCGTGCCTTAAAAACCCGTTTTGAGAAAAGCCATCCGCCAATTGAGTAGGTAATGTTACCTTTTAGCGGATCTTGCTTCGCAAGCGCCCTGCAGTTCGGGCACCTCGCCAGCAGCACCGCAAGCCAGCCGGCAAGCACTGTTTAGGACGCCCTGATTCTTCAGCAGAACGTCCGCTGTCCCCGACAGCGGGAATGCCCGTTAGTGTCCGGACGATCAGGATTCCAAGCGAATTCTCTTTGATACATTCCGCCTGCGAAACAAACACGCTCTTTAATAAAAGTTAACGTATTGGTTTAGTGAATATATTACTCATGACTTTCGTCATGAATCTTGATCGGTCGCTAAAGCAGTCGGGGGGCTGCTCGTGCAGTTCGTTTCACAGAAGTCGGTGCCGCTTCTGGTCCTGGTATCGTGAGTCCCTTGGTTCTCCGGACCTTGCCGGGCACTTACGAATCTTAGCCTCTAAGCCATCCACCCATTCTCAATCAGCCATAAACAGACCATACAAAATCACCGCCGCCGGAAGGCGCTGTTAGAGCCCCCGTTGATCACTCCTCACTCCCACTACTATGCCTACGCGTTTAAGCTCAATGGCGTTTCTTTTGCTAACGGCGATCGTTCCCGTCCACGCGGCCGAACACCCCCTAGCATCCGCCGTGCCTCCCCAGGAGAAGGTGGCGCAGTTGTTCATTGACGATATGAGCATCCCGAACGCCATCCGGCCCACCAACATTGACTACAGTTGGACCTACAAACCCCGCGTAGGCTCAGGCAACTACCTGCCCAAGGACTGGACCCACTCCACCATGTGGGGCCAGATCTACACCGGGCGTCCCGGCAATCCGGCGCGCAACGTCCGCGTACAGATCCGCGACTGCGCACAGTGGGTGCTAAGCCGTAAGACCGGCCGGTGGCAACTGACCCAGCACAGCGTCACGCCCGAGGGTGCGGCCTATGCTGAGAATTTCAAAGAAAACGTCCATGTCCCCGCCGTTTTCCGCACCGAGCCCGATGGCTCAATCTCCGTGCGGCTCGAACCGGGATACAACTACCACTTCTGGCCCAATACTGGCCGCGCCGCCCTCGAGGCGGAAGACATCGCCGGCATGGCGTCCGTATTCTTCGCCCGCCTCGTCGTGGACGATCCCGCGCTGCCGGATGACCGGGACAAGGCGCTGCTGATCGCCTCTGGCGGCGGTGATTACTGGCGCAGTTCGGATGCGGTGTGGAAAAGCGATTGGAGCAACGGCCACGACTGGGGCATGGGACGCTTTAAACTCCTGACCAATGAATGGCAGGCCTTCACCGCCTCCACCTATGGCACGATGGTGGAACACGTGGAATGGACCGCCACTGCGAAGGCTGCTCTCCCTCCTGAGTTCGCCCCCTTGCTTGATGAAAGTACCCTGCGCGCCACCCCGCCTCCGCTGCGTGCCCTCCTGGGGCTACAGTAAGATCAACTCCCGAGCGTCCACCGAATTTCATCCATGTCCGCCACCGTCACCCTTCGGCACGAAACCATCGTGCTTCCAACTTATCTGCCGCTCGCGCCCGACCGGAACCCGATTTTCCTCGAGAAGCGCGTGTACCAAGGCTCTAGCGGCTCGGTTTACCCGCTGCCCTTCACCGACCGCATCGCGGAAAAACCTGTGGATCGCCCTTGGCGCGGCATCTGGATCGAGAACGAATACCTGCGCGCACTCGTACTGCCTGAGATCGGAGGACGCATCCATATCCTCCAGGATAAGACCAATGGTTACGATCTCATCTACCGTCAGGATGTAATCAAACCCGCCCTCGTCGGCCTCGCCGGCCCGTGGATCAGCGGCGGCATCGAGTTCAACTGGCCCCAACACCACCGGCCCGCGACGTTTCTGCCCACGGAGACGCACATCGAAAAAGGCGCGGATGGCTCCATCACGATTTGGTGCGGCGACCATGACCCCATGGCCCGCATGAAGGCGATGCACGGCGTCTGCCTGCGCCCTGGCGTAGCCAAGCTCGAACTCCGGGTTCGTGCCTACAACCGCACCCCGCTCCCGCAGACCTTCCTCTGGTGGGCCAACGTCGCGACCCGCGTCCACGAGTCCTACCAGAGCTTTTTCCCGCCCGATGTCTACTACATCGCCGACCACGCCAAGCGCGCCACCAGCCACTATCCGCTCTGCGAAGGCCATTACTATGGGGTTGATTACGGCGAACGCGCCCGCTCCGGCGTGCCCGCCCCCGAGGCACCCACTCAATACGTGCCCCCGGCCAGCGGCGGGCAGACGCCGGTAAACTATGCGGCGAACGACCTCTCGTTCTACGCCAACATTCCCGTGCCCACCTCCTACATGTGCATGGGGAGCCGGGAGGATTTTTTCGGCGGCTACGACCACCGCGAAAACGCAGGCCTCCTCCACCTGGCCAACCACCATATCTCGCCCGGTAAAAAACAGTGGACCTGGGGCAATCATGCTTTCGGTTACGCCTGGGATCGCAACCTCACCGAACCGGATTCAAAAGGCGAATACGCGCCCTACATCGAACTCATGGCGGGCGTTTACACCGACAACCAGCCCGACTTCAGTTTCCTCCAACCGGGCGAAACCAAGACTTGGACGCAGTATTGGGCGCCTCTCACCAAAATCGGCCCCGCTCACCACGCAAACGACGAAGCTGCCGTTTCCCTCGTAGCACTCGCTGGCAAGCTCTTGAAAGCACGCCTCGGCGTGGCGGTTTTCGCCGCCCACCCTCATATCGTCGTCACAATTACGGCAAAGGGCAGGCCGCTGCTCACCTTTACCCGCGATCTCGCTCCCGGATCGCCGCTGCTCGAAGTCCTTGCCTGCCCGCCTCGCACCGTTCTCACCGATCTGCGTGTGATCGTCTGCACCGCCGGTGGCCGCGAGCTCATCGCTTACCAGCCCTCGCCCCGAATCGAAGCTGAGGTGCCGCCTGCCGCCACGGAGCCGCCCGTGCCGGCCGACATCCCCTCCAACGACGAACTCTACCTCACCGGCCTGCACCTGGCCCAATATCGCCATGCCACCCGTGCAGCCGACGCATACTGGCGCGAGGCGATCCGCCGCGACTCCGGGGACTCCCGCTGCCACACCGCCCTCGCCGGCTGGCACCTGCGCCGAGGTGAATTCACCGCAGGGGAGACCCATGCCCGCGCCGCGCTTGCCCGCCTCACCCGGCGCAATCCCAACCCCGCCGACGGCGAGCCGCTTTACCTGCTGGGCCTTATCCTGGTCCACCTCGACCGATCCGCCGAAGCCTACGACTTTTTCTACAAAGCCACCTGGAACCAAGCCTGGGCCGGTGCCGCCTACCACGCCCTCGCCGAACTCGACTGCTGCCGTGCCGGTTGGTCCACCGCTCTCGATCACCTCGACCGGTCCCTTCGACTCGATACCGACAACCTGCGTGCTCGCGCCCTCCGCGTGATGGTGCTGCGCCAACTCGGCCGCACCGCCGAGGCCACCACCTTGCTCGAAGCCACCCTTGCCCTCGACCCGCTCGACGGCTGGGCCCGTCACCTCACCGGTCGAACCGACCTCGGAGACGTCCAGGCCCGCCTCGACCTTGCCCACGACCTCGCCCGCGCCGGCTTCCTCGCCGACGCCATCGCCATCCTCTCCGCCCCTCTCCCCGCCGCCACCGACCTGCCCGACCAGAGCTGGGGCACCGCGCCGCTCGTCGCCTACACCCTGGGCTGGCTGTACCAACGCAAGGGCGAATCCGGTGACGCCCTTGCCGCCTTCCGCAAGGCCGCCGCGCTTCCCTCCGACTACTGTTTCCCCGCCCGCCTAGAAGAGATTGCCGTGCTCGAAGCCGCCTCCGCCGCCAATCCAGCCGACGCCCGCGCCCCCTACTACCTCGGCAACCTCCTCTACGACCGCCGCCGCCACGCGGAAGCCATACACCTCTGGGAGCGCGCGGCCAAACTGGATCCGTCCTTCCCCACCGCCTGGCGCAACCTCGGCATCGGCTACTTTAACATCACTAAAAAACCCGCCAAAGCCCGCGCCGCCTACGACCGCGCCTGCCGCCTCGCCCCCAAAGACGCCCGCCTGCTCTACGAGCGCGACCAGCTCTGGAAACGCCTCGGCGAAGCCCCCGCCAAACGTCTCCGCATCCTCGAAAAACAAACTGACCTGATCGCCCTGCGCGACGATCTAAGCGTCGAGCTCTGCGCTCTCTACAACCAGACCGGCCAACCCGCCAAGGCCCGCGCCCTCGTCTCCACCCGCCACTTCCAGCCATGGGAAGGCGGCGAGGGCCAGGCGATGGGCCAGCACGTTCGCGCTCACGTCCTCCTGGGACGCGCCGCGCTCGCCGCCGGCGACACCACCGCCGCTATCCAAAACCTCGAACACGCCCTCTCCTCGCCAGAAAATCTCGGTGAGGCCAAACACCTGCTCGCCAATCAGAGCGACATCCGCTTCTGGCTCGGCGAAGCCCACGCCGCCGCCGGCGACCGCACCGCCGCCCGCATTGCCTGGACTGCTGCCGCCACCTTCAAGGGCGACTTCCAAGACATGAGCGTGCGCGCCTTCTCCGAGATGACCTACTTCTCCGCCCTCGCGTGGAAACGATTAGGCCAAACCGCTAAAGCCACCAGCCTGCTCACCGACTTGCTCGCCTACGCCCGCGACTTGGAAAAACAACCCGCCAAGATCGACTACTTCGCCACCTCGTTGCCCACGATGTTGCTCTTCGATGCGGATATTCAGGCCTGCCAGATTACCACCGCCCGCTTCCTGCAGGCCCAGGCCCACCTAGGGCTGGGTCAGAAAACGAAAGCCCGCGCCCTACTCCAAGACGTGCTCCTGCGTGATCCGAATCACGCTCACGCAGCCGACCTCAATCTATACTCTTAATGAAAAGCATACCGCACCTCGCATTACTAAGCCTCCTGCTGTCTACGGTCATTCCTGCGTTGGCGGTTGATCATCCACTGGCCTCCGCTCTGCCGGCCCAAGCGGAGGTGGCTCAGTTGTTCATTGATGACATGAGCATCCCGAACGCCATCCGTCCGGTTAAAATCAACTACGGCTGGACCCACAAACCCCGCGTCGGCTCGGGCAACATCATCCCCAAGGACTGGACGCACTCGATGATGTGGGGCCAGGTTTACGTCGGACGTCCCGGCAGTCCCGCGAACAATGTCCGGGTGCAGATCCGCGACTGCGCCCAATGGGTGCTCAGCCGCAAGACCGGCAAATGGGCACTGCTCCAGCACAGTGTAACGCCCGAGGGCGCGGCTTACGCCGAGGATTTCAAGGAAGACGCCAACATCCCGGCTGATGCACGCAAGGAGTCGGACGGTTCTCTATCCGTGCTGCTAAAGCCGGGCTACAACTACCACTTCTGGCCTGAAGTGGACCGAGCCCGCGTCGAGCCCGCCGATATCGCCGGACTGGCCACCGTCTTTTTCGCCCGCCTCGTGGTGGATGATCCCGCGCTGCCCGATGATCGGGATCAAGCGCTGCTGATCGCCTCTTGCGGCGGCGACTACTGGCGCAGTTTGGATGCGGCGTGGAAAAGTGATTGGAGTAACAACCACGACTGGGGCATGGGCCGCTTCAAGCGTTTGACCAAGGATTGGCAGCCCTTCACCGCCTGCACCTATGGCAAGGCAATCGAGAACGACAAATGGACCGCCTCTGCCAAGGCCGACCTACCCGCCGACTTTTCTCCCGTTCTGGACGAGGCCACTTTGCGCGCCAACCCGCCTCCACTTCGCGCCCTGCTGGGCCAGCCTTGAGGCCGTTCCCGATTTCTCATGCCGCTCATCCAGCGCCATCACCATCAGGGTTTTGAATTGATCACGGCTGAAACAGAGCACGCCTCCGTGACGGTTATTCCTGAGCTGGGCGCCCGCCTCCTGTCCCTGCGTGACCTGCACAGCGGGCGAGAGTGGCTGTGGCGGCCCGAGGGACCGCTCCGGCTGTGGCGAAACCGGCCCGGCGATCCCTTTCCCCTCGGCACCTTTGTGGGTGCCGACGAGTGCCTTCCGACCATCGCTCCCTGCACTTGGCAGGGGCGTGAACTGCCCGACCACGGCGAGGTCTGGAGCCAGCCGTGGACGCTCGATGAGGCTGCAATCGCTGCAGGTTGTATTAAAACTTCGATTACACTTACGAATTCTCCATTCCACTTTTGCCGGACACTCACCCTGGAAAACGGAGTTCTTCGCCTCGACTACTCCCTGCAAAACATCGGATCGGCCTCCGAAGCCTGGCTGTGGGCCTGGCATCCGCTCATGACCCTCGAACCGGGAGACCGTCTTTCCCTCCCCTACGATGCCGCATCGCTGCTTGTCGAGACCGCGCGCAAACCGGACGCCGTCCGCGGCGAGTGCTGGCCCTGGCCCGAATCCAAACCCGGCTTGCGGCTGGATAAACTCGAGCTAAGCGGCGATGACTCCTACGTAAAGGCCTTTGCCGGGCCGTTTCAAAAGGGCTGGGCCCGGCTCGAAAATCCGACTTCGGATGCCTGCCTGACCTTGCGCTGGGACGCCGCCCGTCTCCCCTACCTTGGCCTCTGGCTTACGCGCGGGGGTTACCAAGGCTGGCACCACGTTGCACTCGAGCCGACCACCCTCCCGACCGATTCACTCGCGGAGGGTGTTAACGAAAACTGCCCGCCTCGCCTCGCGCCGGGTTCCACTCTCAGCTGGTCGCTTGAGATTTCCCTCGGTGCGGCCACCTACCACGCCTCCAGCGACTCGGCCAGGGGAGGCTGTTGACATGCGCTATCCAGCACCGGCGCTGCTGCTCGCCTGCGTGATCCTGCCGCACCTTGAAGCGGCGGAATTTTTCGTCGATGCCCAGGCTGCCGGCCGGACGACACAGGACGGCAGTGCAGCCCACCCGTGGAGCGACCTCACCCATGCCGTGGCCAAACTGGCCCCGCAGGATGTTTTGTCCCTCCGCCCGGGGCTTTATCGACAGCGCCAGCTCACGATCGCGGCAAACGATGTATGGGTGCGCAAAGATCCCGCCGTTCCCGGCGTCGTGGTGATTGATGGCGCGGTACCTCTCAACGAGCTGATGAATCAAGATGAACACGGCCGCCAGAAAACCCGCGACAACGGCCCGTACTTCGATCCGCTAATCACAGTCACGGGCAACGGAGTTGTCTTGGACGGTTTGGAGGTACGCCACGGTTTCGTCGGCATTTCGGTGCGCGGCGAGCGGGCCAAGATTCTTGACTGCCACGTGCATCACACCGGCCAGCACGGCATCGAGGTTATGAACCACCACGGCTTGGTGGAGGACTGCGTCGTGCACGATGCCAACCTCTACAACGTCAACGGCCAATGCCTGGTCGGCGGCGTCAACCCGGTCACGGGACAACCCGACCAAAACTCCCGGAAAAAAATCACCAGCAGCGATCCCGCCCGCCACGGTCAGAACATGGATTGGGGCCAGGGCATCACCTTCCATGGAAAATACCGCCAGGCATGGGCCCCGCGCGGCTGCGTTCTTCGCGGCAATTTGCTGTGGAACATCTGGGGCGAGGGCCTGGCGACTTACAACGCCTCCGAGGTGCGCATGGAGCGCAACGTCGTATTCAATGTCTGGCGCATGGCCTACTACGTGCAGAACGTGGACTCGGCCACGCTCGACGCCAATCTCGCCTTCTACGACCTTGCCTTCCGCGTCCGGCTGGGCGACTACGCGATGGCGGTCTGCTATTCCTTCGCCAACGAGTATCCCGCCGACCTTCTGCGCGTCGCAAAAGGCCCCGATCAGCCGCTCTTGCCCGACGGTTCCGACCTAACCCTGATCAATAATCTGTCCTATGGCGGAAACTACGCGCTCCACTCCGGTGACCGGCACAAACTCTCCACCCGAGGCCGCATCCGGGTGGGCAATAATCTGCTGATAAGGCCCGCTCGCGCGGCCTGCATCAACCTCGACACGTCCATCGCAGGCCCCGTGGAGCTGCGCAACAACCTCCTCGTCCGCGCCACCGAAGAAACCGACGCCTCCAGTTTCCTGAATCTGGCGCAAGGTCTGGCTGCAGAGTGCACGGATAACATTTACCACCGGCTCGCCCCCGCTGCACCCTGCTCCATCGCCATGCTGGAGCGGGAGGTGGCGCAAGCGATTGCCCGCGCTGAAAAAATCTCGGGCGGTCAATCTTGGGACGAACATCGCGCACCGCTCCTCACGCATCTCCGTGCTTTGGTCGGCCACCTCGAAGATTTTTCCTCTGCCGTGCCTGCTGCCTCCACCACGGCCAATTTCTGGGCCGGACCCGATTTCTTCGGCTTTCCTCCCTCCCAGCAAAACCGCGTCGGTCCCTTCGCCCGCCCGCCCGCCACCCCTTGAGCATGCCCTCCTGCAATCGATTTTTCTGCCTCTTTTCCCTCGCCCTCGCCCTGCTTTTCGGGGCGAACGCAGCCCGCGCTCAAATCACTGTCCAACCAGAAACCCAACTCGGCCGCCTTGATGAATTACGCGGTGTTCATCCGCGTCTATTTTTAGAATCCGCCCAAGTGAAACGTCTCCAAGCCGGACGCGAGGGTGAGCTCTCTTCCGAATGGAGCGCCATGCTGGACGATGCGGGGAAAATCGCGGCGATGAAACCGCCCGCCTATAAGTCCGCCCCTTCCCGGCAATCCGAGCACGCCTGGCGGCGCGAAGATGGCAACCAGCTCGCCAACCTCTCTTTCGCCTGGCTGATGACCCGCGAGCGCCGCTTCCTCACGCAAGCGACCGCCTGGGCTCGCGCGATCGCCTCGCAGCCGGTTTGGGGCGTGGACTCCAAGACTGGAAAACCCCTCGAAACCGGCCTGGTTTACGGTCACCTACTCCTGGGGCTGTCCATGTTCTACGACTACGCGCAAGACGACATGGACGCTGAGACGCGTGCCATCGTGCGCAACACCTTGCGCTCCCATGCCGCCAGCGCCGCCGACCGCCTGCGCGAAGGCACCTGGGGGCGCGGGCACGCCCTGCAATCCAACCACACCTGGGTCTATGCCACCGGCGTGATGGCCGCTGGGTTTGCCCTGCTCGACGAGGA
The DNA here is from genome assembly GCA_027485045.1 of Opitutaceae bacterium. Taxonomy (GTDB): domain Bacteria; phylum Verrucomicrobiota; class Verrucomicrobiia; order Opitutales; family Opitutaceae; genus IMCC26134_A. Next base: position 12,623 of record JAIXRU010000044.1, read on the forward strand.
ACCGGCCGCCACCGGGTGGATCGGGCTGCCGCTGGCCATCTTGCGTGCCAGCGACGAGATGCTTTCGCCCGACGGCGCTTCGCAGGAGGGTTTTGGTTACCACCAATACGGCGTCGAGTATCTGCTGAAGATGATCACGATGGCCGGAGTGCTTGGCTTTTCCGAGGGCAAATCACCTTGGTGGTCACGCACCGGCGACTACGCGCTCGCGATGCTGACCCCGCGTAATGCCTGGACCAAGGAAGCCGCCCAAGTGGACTTCTCCGACGCGGATCGCGCCCCGTGGTATGGCCCCGATCACCTGCTCCGCTGGCTCGCCCGGCGCAATAAGGACGGAGTGTCGCAGTGGCTGGCCGACTCACTGGTCAGCGCCGGCGTGGGTGAACCCGTTTCCCCCTGGCTGGCCCTGCTCTGGAAAGATTCTTCGGTGAAGCCCGTTTCGCCCGAGAACAACCCCACGCTGAGCTACTTTGAAAACATGGGGATTGTCTCCGCCCGCAGCGATTGGTCGGGCGACGAAGCGCTGGTGGTCTTTAAATCCGGCAATCCCATCGGCGATTACGCCGCACGTGAACACCGGGAGCGCGTACATCGGGGCGAATATTACCATATCCACCGCGATTCGAATCACTTTTGCCTCTTCGGGGGCGGCCAGTGGCTCATTCGTAATCCCGGCTACGGACGCTGGGACACCCGTTTTCACAACACCCTCCTCGTGGACGGTCGCGGTCAAAAGGGCGACCGTGATCCCGCCATACCTGACGAATGGCCGCTCACCGAAGCATCCCGCTTCCCCCGCATGGTGTCCGTATCCTCCACCCCGCAGGTGGATCGCATGGTGGGCGACGCCACCGCCGCCTACGCCGACGACTCCGGCCTGCGCGCTTATCGACGTGAACTTATCTTCATCAAGCCCGACGTGCTCGTCGTGGTGGACCGCATTTTCGCCGACCAGCCTCGCGACCTCTCGCTTCTTTTTCTGCCCGAGACAAATCCGGTGCAACAACCCGACGGATCCTATCTGGCCGCAATCGCCAACACCCGCCTCCGCCTTGACCCGCTGTCCATAGAGGGCGCCGCAGTTTCAGTCTCCGTTCTGCCGCTAAAAGCCCGCAATGCCCGCAGCCCCTCCGAACTCGCCACCTGGACCCTAACCCACAAGGCGGCGCAATGGACCAGCGTCACCGCCCTCAGCTGGTCAGCCACCGGCGCCTCCCCCCGCCGGGTGAAACTGGAAGGTACCGGTGCAAGCGCCGTACTACGTGCCGGAGACCAGACTGTGGCGTTGAACCTCGCTCCGTCGTCAGCCGAGCAAATGAAACCCTCCCCGTAATTTTTATGAAATCCATCATGAACCCTCGTCACCGCTGCCTCTCCCTCGTCCTTGCCGCCGCCGTGCTCCTGCCC
>JAIXRU010000181.1 GCA_027485045.1 Opitutaceae bacterium
GGCAAAAGAGTACGGTGTTTGTTTATCGCATGGTTACGGCGGGCACTATTGAAGAACGCATTGAGGCGCTCAAAGCATCGAAAAAACACCTGTTTAACCAGATTGTAGGCGGTCTGGATGCCGAATTTGACGTCACCAAGCACTTCGTGTCGCTGCGGGATCTGGTGCAGTTAACCGGCCAGCAAGAAGAGCCGGAAGCTATTGTTTAATATAGCGTAGCATAAGATAGAACGCTTTTATTCGGTCGCACTAGCAGCGCTCCGGTCGCCAAAGTAACCTATTCGGTTACTTTGGCACGGCACGTAGTGAAGGTGGGTTTGCCTTGGTTTGATCAATTTCGGGTGGCGTGACTTTTCCTTGTGATTCTGGCCTTATCACCTGCTCGTAACAATTTCGCCACGAGATCGTAACAATTGTCTGCGACGTTTGGGCTGTGATCGGTGCTACCGCTCACCCAACCAGCCCACAACCAAACCCTATGATTAAGAACTTCGCTAAATCCCTCGCGCTCCTCGGCTGCTTCGCCGCAGGCCTGTGTTCCCAAGCTTCCGCTCAAGACAGCGGCGCCCTGCTCGAAGCGCTCGTGAAGAAAGGTATCCTCTCTGACCAAGAGGCTGAAGACATTCGCGCTGATCTGGCCCGCGACTACTCGACCGGCAGCGCCGCCGGCAAGCTCGATATCGCTGGCAATATCACCCGCCTCCGCCTCGCTGGCGACGCCCGCGTGCGTTATCAGTATGACAACGAAGTCCCTAACTTTGGCACCAACAATCTCGGCGTTCCCGTAGCGCCCAGCGCCGCTAAAGATCGTGATCGTAATCGTTATCGCTATCGTGTGCGCTTTGGCGCCACCGTCGATCTCGGCCCCAAGTGGACCACGGCCTTCCGTTTAGAGACTGCTTCCGGTGCGACTTCGACCAATGGCGATCTCGGTGCTGGCACAGACAATTTCGACAAGTTGGGCGATGTCGTTTACTTCGGCCAAGCCTACATCAATTATAAGGATACCAATGTACTCGGTGCCGACGCCCTGGACGTTCGTCTCGGCAAAGTCCCCCACAAGTTTTTCGCACCCGGTGTTAACGGCTTCTGGATCGACACCGACCTGAACTTTGAAGGCGTCGCAGAAGAGCTTGTTTACAGCATGGGCTCCAATGGCGAGCTGCTCTCGCTTCGCGCCGGCCAGTTCATCCTGAACAACAACGCAGCCAACAACAACTCACTCACTGCTGCTACCGTGGAACCCTCGCTTCTCGTCATGGCGCAGGCTGAGTTCGCGACCAAGAAGTTTAAGGTCGCCCCCACCGTGGTCGCTTTCGCCGCTCCTCCTCGGCACGACATCGGTGCCGCCAATACGGCCGTAACCTGGCCCGCCACCAATCCTCAATCGAGCGACACTGCGGTTTACAACGACCTCGCCACGTTCCTGGTGCCCGTTGAGTACAGCACAACGCTCAACTCTAAACCCTTCGCGGCTTACGCCACCTACGGGTATAACGTCCAAGGCGAAGACCGCGCTTATCGTCTGGCCTCCGCCACCTCTGCTGCCCAAAAGGCTCTGGTTAATGCCGAAGAGCAGATGTACAACGTCGGTGTTCGTTACGGTGCCAACGTCTTTGCGGGTGACTATCAATTGGTTGCTGAATATCGCTACGTCGGCAATGGTTCCTATTCGTCCCTCTTGCTTGATTCCGACTTCAACGGTGGCTTGCTGAACGGCCAAGGCTATATCCTTTCCGGAACCTACAGCCTTAGTCCGGCGGTCACCTCGACCATCACCTACTTCAACTCGTTTAACATCGAGAAGAACCGCATCGGCGGTGCTTCCCGTGGAAACGGTTTCGGCGAAGCCCAGGTGATCCAAATCGATCTTTCTGCTCGTTTCTAATATCCGTGAACTATTGGCCGACCTTGTAATAAATCAAAGCAAGGTCGGCCTAATCATATAACTAAATTGTTTCTCATGAAATCCATCATCTCCCTCGCCACCCTCGCGGTGGTAGCCGTCCTCCCCCTCCAAGCCCAAAAGCTTGTTATCAAAGGTTCCGACACCCTCGGCGCCAAGCTCGTTCCCATGATCGCCGAAGAGTATAAGGCCGCCAAACCAGGCGTCTCCTTCGAGATCGCCGCCGAAGGTTCCACCACCGGCATCACCGCCATCATCGACGGCACCGCCGATATCGGCATGTCTTCGCGTCGCGCTCGTAACACTGAACTTTCCGGTGGCGCAGCCAAGGGCAAGACTTTGAAGCCCATCATCGTATGCTATGACGGCATGGCCGTGATCGTGAACGAGAAGAGCCCGATCACTGATCTCAATAAGCGTCAGGTTGAGCAGATTTTTACTGGTGATGTCACCGATTGGTCCGCAATTGGCGGCACCGCTGGTACCATTTCGATTTACACCCGTAACACTTCCTCCGGCACCTATTCGGACTGGAAGGATCTAGCGATGAAGAAGCGCGATTATGCGACTTCCTCCCAAAAAATGGCCGGCAACGAACAGATCGCTGCTGAAGTGGCCAAGAATCCAAATGGTATCGGCTATGTCGGTCTCGCCTACATACATGCCCCAGGCATTAAGGTCGTCACCATCGAAGGTCTTGCTCCCGACAAGGACTCCGTGCTGTCTAAGAAGTATCCTTACGCACGCCCCAATTTTTTCTATACCAATGGCGAAGCCACCGGCGAAGCAGCCGAGTTTATTGCTTATGTCTTAGGCGCCAACGGCCAGAAAATTGTGGAAAAAGTTGGCTTCGTGCCGCTTAAGTAATTCCTTTTGATTGTACCGGTTTATCTTTTTTAGGGGCGATTTATTTCGAATAAATCGCCCCTTTTTCTGACATAACCTAGATCAAACAGAATCAGTCCTAAACATTCAGACTTTAACCACGGATTATACTGATAGGCACGGATTGGTGGTTTTTATCTGAGATTATCAGTGATATCGTGGTCAAAACGCAGGCTCCTTAAGTTTCTATTTTATCGCTGATTGGTGCAATTGGTCGCGCTAATGTTACTTTAGAGTAGTTCGCAGTTCGGAAAATCGCCCTGAAAACATACCTACGATTTTGTGCCGCGAGAATGTAACTCAATCACGTGTTACATGGATTGCTTTTCTGAAATGTCTAAATTTTTCTTCTGACCGTTAATATACTATGAAATCATTTCTTTCTATCTTTGCGCTTGCGATTGTTTCCGTGATTCCTCTTCAGGCACAAAAGATTGTAATCAAAGGTTCCGATACACTGGGGGCAAAGCTCGTTCCCATGATTGCGGAAGAATACAAGGCCGCCAAACCAAGTGTCTCATTTGAAATTGCGGCCGAAGGGTCCACCACCGGTATCACCGCCATTATCGAAGGCACTGCCGATATCGGCATGTCTTCCCGTATAATCCGGGCAACCGAGCGCTCCGTCGGTGTTTCCAAAGGCATATCCCTCAAGGGAAAAGTCGTATGCTACGACGGCATGGCCGTGATAGTGAACGAGAAGAGCATGATTTCTAATCTCACGAAGCGCCAGGTTGAGCAAATCTTTACGGGCGATGTCGTAGATTGGTCCGCTGTGGGTGGTGATGCCGGAACAATATCGATCTATACGCGCAACACGTCTTCAGGCACCTATTCGGACTGGAAGAATCTCGCGATGAACAAACGAGACTACGCTCTTTCTTCCCAAAAAATGGCCGGTAATGAGCAGATTGCAGCTGAAGTGGCCAAGAACCCCCAAGGTGTCGGCTATGTTGCTCTATCTTATATTCACTTGCCCGGAATAAAGGTCGTAACAATTGATGGTTTAACGCCTACGAAGGCGACGATTCTTTCCAAGAAGTATCCTTATTCCCGCCCCAATTACTTTTATACTAATGGCGAGCCTAGGGGCGAAGCAGCCAAGTTCATTAACTTCATGATGAGTGATGCCGGCCAAAAGATTGTAGAAAAGGTCGGTTTCATTCCTGTAAAATAATCACTTTAGGTTGTTGTGGTGCTGGATTCGGGGCCGCTTAAACTCAATTAAGTGCCCCTTTATATAAACTAGGTTATCGACTAAATATTTTGTTATCTACCGTTTCTCATGCCGCCTGACATCAATACCGCCGCCGATACCGGCGAGCCATCTTCGAAATTTGCGATTCAAAAAAAGCGCACCCGTCTCTTTGGGCTCACCTTGGACGAGACCATACGCGTCTTTTTCGGTGGAAATGCATTGGTCGCTGTTATCGTGCTGGCTTTGATCACGTTCTTCCTTTTCCGGGAAGGCTCCCAATTTTTCGGTCAAAACCGCGACAGCCTGCGCACCTACCGTCTGGCTGGCCTGGAGTATGTGGATATTATTCGTCAACAGGAGGAGGACCATACTGCGCTGACGCGTTACCTTTTCGATATCCGGCTCAAAGCCGTTGTGCAGCTTACTGAGCAAGGCATTGATGCGGCTGAAATTAATCGGCGCTTGGCGGCTTTTGATGCGTTTTCGGAGCGTTACAGCGATACCATCGTGCCTATCCGTGGTCTCGTCTTCGAACTCACGGAAGTGGCGACTGATATCAAAACGCGTTACAACGAAAACGAAGATTACAAAGTCGCCCGCAAAAATTTTCTCGCCGCAGGTATGAAAGCAGAGGCAGACGAAATAACCATCAAGGATTTGGATTTCGCCAAGGAAATCGTGGCAATTACCGGCACGGTTTCCGCTTACGAACAGATCAATAATGAGTATGCTGATGCGCTTAAAGCCTCAGTCACGGTGTTGCCTACCTTGCCGGTGGCCAGTTTGCAGCCTCGTTTAGAGCGTTTTCGCGAGCTCACACGCGAATACCTCGCTACCTTTCCGGGGCGCTTGGCGACCTTGAAGGCGTGGGACAACAATGCTCCGGTGAAATGGACGGAGGCGTTCACTCAGTTTATCTTCGGAACACGCTGGCTGACCGCGAGTTTCTGGCAGGATTGGTATGGCATCATACCGCTTTTTGTCGGCTCGTTGATGATTTCGTGCATCGCGCTTTTTATCGCGGTGCCGTTGGGCGTGGGCGCAGCCATCTATGTTAACCAGATCGCCAGCCCTATGGAGCAACGACTGATCAAGCCTGCTATCGAGTTTATCTCCGCCATACCCTCCGTGGTTTTGGGCTTTTTCGGCATCGCGGTGCTGGGTCAGGCACTTCGCGCACTTTCGCAGTGGGAGGCCTTGAGCTGGGTGCCCGGCTTTCCTTATTCGGAACGTCTCAACGCCCTGACCGCTGGATGCCTGCTCGCGCTGATTGCGGTACCGACGATTTTCACCTTGGCGGAAGATGCGATCAATAATGTTCCCCGTGCTTTTAAGGAAGCTTCATTTGCCCTCGGGGCTTCGCGCATGCAGACCATCGTGCGTATTATCGTGCCGGCTTCGCTCTCGGGCATCGTTTCTGCGGTTTTGCTCGGCCTGGGCCGCGTGATGGGCGAGACCATGGTCGTTCTCTTGTGCGCGGGTAATCGAATCGCCATACCTGATTTTACCGCCGGGTTCACCGCCTTCTTACAGCCGGTGCACACCATGACGGGCATCATCGCCCAGGAAATGGGCGAAGTGGTGCGAGGCGGTATTCACTATCGGGCGCTCTTCGTGGTCGGATTGGTTCTCTTCTTTATCGCTCTGCTCTTGAACTTCCTGGCGCAAAAAATCGTGCGCAAGTATCGCATTTCCATTGGCTAAGCCCGTCGGGCACCCGCACCATGACTACCGTTTCAACCAACACCTTCGCCAGCCGTCCCAGCACCGGACGTTCCTTGGAGAAATCCACTTTCTGGATTTTTCGCATTGCGACTTATGTGATCCTGTTAGCCGGTTTTGCCGTTTTTGGCGATATCGTGTTCAAAGGCTCCGCGACCGTTTTCGGAGCTTTCAAGACCACTTCGAGTTTTCCGTATTTCACCAACACCTTCCTGACCGAGGCTCCCGAGTCTCTTTATGTTTTTGAACATAAGGGCGAGAAACGGGAGATGGGCGACACGGAGTATCGTGCCTTTCGTGAAAAGGAAACCGCCGCTGCACTCGCCGCTGGAAAGCCCGCTCCGGTGTTCGAGGCCGCCAGTTACGTCTACTCCGCAGGCGGCATCTGGCCGTGTATCGTAGGCACCGTTTTGCTCGTGGTCGGCTCCATGACCATCGCGCTGTTGCTGGGTGTATCGAGCGCGATTTTCCTGAGTGAATATGCCCGCGACGGGACCTTCGTGCGCTTCGTGCGGCTGGCCATTCTCAATCTCGCCGGCGTACCTTCGATTGTGTTCGGTCTCTTCGGTTTCGGTATGTTCGTAATCTATTTCGACTGGAACGTTTCGCTGCTCGCCGGGTGGTTCACCCTTGCCTTTATGGTGCTGCCAGTGGTCATCACCGCCTCGGAGGAAGCGCTCAAGGCGGTTCCAAAGGGTTTTCGCGAGGGCTCGCTCGCGCTCGGTGCGACCAAGTGGCAGACCATTCAGAGCAATGTGCTGCCCTATGCTTTGCCAGGCATCCTGACTTCCTCCATTCTGGGTATTGCCCGCGTGGCCGGAGAGACCGCCCCGATCATGTTTACCGCCGCCTATGTGGTGCGCGATAAGATGCCTTGGGATGTGGAGAAAATCTCCGACTTTTTCTTCCAAGGCGTTATGGCCCTGCCGTATCACATCTACGTGGTATCTTCCAAGATCCCGCAGAACGAGTACACCTCCCGGGTTCAATACGGCACCGCTTTCGTCTTCCTAGGCATCGTCGCTCTTATCGCTGCCAGCTCAATTATTCTGCGTAACAAACTGCGCGGACGCTACAAATGGTAACCACTTCTCTTAATCGTAAACCCTCCGCCTCCGCGCCCATGGATACTCCTTCCGCCACGCCTGCCTCACGCACGTTTAATGTGCCCGCCACCGCCACCAGTGCGGAAGGTGCCCAAACCCTGATCGAAATCGACAATTTCGATTTTTACTACGGCGCCAAACAGGCTCTTTTCGATATCAACATTCGCATCGCCGATAAACGCGTGACCGCGTTCATCGGTCCCTCCGGCTGCGGCAAGTCCACCCTGCTCCGGTGCCTGAATCGCATGAACGATTTGATCGACGGCACCAGCGTGAAACGCGGCTCGGTCAAGATTCGCAGTATCGACATCAATGGTCGCGATGTGGACTCCATCGAGCTCCGTAAGCGCGTCGGCATGGTCTTCCAAAAGTCCAATCCCTTCCCCAAGTCGATCTACGAAAACATCATTTACGGCCTGCGCATTCAGGGCGTTAAATCCAAGAGTCGTCTCGACGAAGTGGTGGAGAAGTCGCTTCGCGGCGCCGCCCTTTGGGATGAGGTTAAAGACCGCCTTCATGAGAGCGGTCTTGGCCTTTCCGGCGGTCAGCAGCAGCGTCTCTGTATCGCCCGCACCATCGCGGTCGAGCCCGAGGTTATCTTGATGGACGAGCCTTGTTCCGCGCTCGATCCCATCGCCACCGCCAAGGTGGAAGAGCTCATCCACGAACTGAAGAAGCAGTACACCATCATCATCGTCACCCACTCCATGCAGCAGGCCGCACGTTGCTCGGACCAGACGGCGTTTTTCTATATGGGTAAACTCATCGAATTCGGCGAGACCCGGGACATCTTTATGAATCCCAAAAACCCCCAGACCGAAGCCTACGTCTCGGGTCGTTTCGGTTGAGCCCGAACGTTTCTATTTTTTGAACCACTAATGGTCACTAATAGGCACTAATCCGATCAATACTAGGCATCCAGCTGCTCATTGCATGAACTAGTGCAGATTAGTGTTTATCAGTGGTTAAATCCGTCACACCCCACCTCCCTTTACCGATGAAACGTTTTTTTGATTCCGAACTCGAAACCTTCCGTTCCGACCTGCTCCGTATGGGCGAGGTTTCCATCCGCCAAGTACGCGACAGCCTTAAAGCCGTTGTCGAGGGCGACATCGGCCTCGCCGACCAAGTCATCGCCGCAGACGACGAGATTGATGAATTGGAGAAGCGCATCGACAACGAGGCTATCCGTTATATGAGCCTGCGCTCTCCCATCGCAACCGAGCTCCGGCTGGTTATCGTGGGCATGAAGGCCTCGCACGATCTCGAACGCGTGGGCGACGAGGCCACCAGCATTGCCAAGCGCGCCATCCGCCTGGCCGGAGAGCCGCCTCTTAAGCCCTATGTGGACATTCCCCGCATGGTCGCCATTGCCATAGAGATGTTGCGCGATGCCCTCGAATGCTTCGTGCACGCCGACAATGAAAAGGCCATCGCGGTGGTGAAGCGCGACAAGGAAGTGGACGCGATCAACAAGCAGCTTTACCGCGAATTGAGTAGCTATATGGTTGAGGATCCGGCCACCACCACCCGCGCACTCGAATTGATGTTTATCAGCAAGAGCATCGAACGCATCGCCGATCACGCCACCAACATCGCGGAAGAAATGGTCTTTTTATACGAAGCCCAGGACATCCGCCACGAAGAGAGCCTGAAAAAAACGGGTAAGGTAGATTAATCGGATTTCGGCTATTCCGATTAGGGCGCGGAGAGCCAGTCACGGGGGCGGAGGAAGTCGGAGTGCAAACGCTCTTCCTCTGAGCCGGGCGCTGGTGCCCTCCCGTAGTCCCAGCGCACCAGCGGCGGCAGGCTCATAAGGATGCTCTCGGTGCGCCCGCCGCTTTGCAGGCCAAAGAGCGTTCCCCGATCCCAAACGAGGTTAAATTCCACGTAGCGTCCGCGTCGATAGAGTTGCCAGTCGCGTTCCGCCTCGGTGGTGGTTTCGGTTTTTCGCCGGGCCACGATGGGGCGGTATGCGGGCAGATAAGCGTCGCCCACCGCACGCAGAAGTTCGAAGCTGCGGGAGAAGCCCAGTTCGGAAAAGTCGTCGAAAAACAAGCCGCCCACGCCGCGCGGTTCGTTGCGGTGTTTGAGGAAAAAGTAGTCGTCGCACCAGGTTTTGAAACGAGGGTAGTAGCCGGGCCCGAATAGCTCGAGGGCAGCCCGAGCGTTGCGGTGCCAATGCACGCAGTCCTCCTCATAACCATAGTAGGGTGTGAGGTCGAAGCCCCCGCCGAACCACCAGACCGGCTGTGCAGACCCATCGGCGTCGGTGGTGCTGAAAAAGCGCACATTGGCATGGCTGGTGGGCACGCGGGGATTGCGTGGGTGAATGACGAGGGAGACGCCCATCGCGACCCAAGGCCGGCCGGCGAGCTCAGGCCGGTGGGCGGTGGCGCTGGGCGGGAGCTTGGTGCCCGTGACGTGTGAAAACGCGATACCGGCTTTTTCGAAGACGGCGCCATTGGCGAGAATACGGGTGCGGCCTCCGCCGCCCATGCCCTTGGAGTCGGATGGATCGCGCGTCCATTCGTCGGTGACGAAGCTTTCGTGTCCGTCTTCTTCTGCCAGAGCGGCACAGATGCGATCTTGGAGATCGAGCAGGTAAGCTTTGACGGCGGCGAGATCGGGAGCGTCGGACATGCAGTGTAGTCGGTGGAGGAGAGAAACCATTCGCGAGGCGAAGCGCGTGCGCCAACCCTGAAATAAAAACTGATTACTGCGATAAACGCCGTAATCGGGTTTACTCCAAGCCTAGAATCCAGCCCTCGATTTGGGCGAGGGTGCGTTCTGCCTCGGTGAGGCGCGGGGCGAAGGCTTCGCTAAGAAGCGTTCCGTGGCGGTCGCTGTCACGCAGCCAGCGGGCGACGGCGTAGGCGTCGTGTTGGTCGGGCGTGCGGTTTTCGGTCGGATAGTTCGCACTCCAAAGTCGGGGGTAAATTTCCGCCGCCACCGAAACTCCCGCCGGCGGCGACCAACCATCGAAGGGCCAGCAATGGAGGCGTGGGCCGAGCTCGCGACGGAGGTGGCGCAGCCAAGGCAGGCCGGCGTGGGTGGATTTGGCTACGCTGCCTTGCACATGGAAATGGAAAACAGATTTGGCGGCGCGACTGCGAACCTCCGTAAGGCGTCGCCAACGGGAATCACCGGTGCGCGCGGCGGCATTGCCGACCATCCCATCGAGCACGAAATTGACGTAGGTGTGGTCTTCGTCGGTCGGCCAATGGTGACAAAAATCATCGAGGAAAGCGGGCCAGTCGGCGGCGAGCTGATGGGTCTCAAAATAGCGAAGCGGAAACGAAAAAGCGTGGTCGATGCCGAGCAGGGTGGGAGGTCCGTCGCGCAGTTCGGCGCTCAGCCATTCGGCCACCCCGCGTCGGGTCCAGTATTTTTTCGCACCCTCGGGCGGCAGGATTTCTACGGGGTCGCAGTCGTTCTCGGAGGTGGCTGCGAAGAGTCGCAGGCCTTTGAGACTGGAGGTCGGGGTCTGGGCACCGGAATAATCGAGGCCAAGGTAGCGGGCGAAGCGGGGCGATGCGGCCATGGCGACAAAGTGCGCGCAAGGTCGGTTTCGGCAAGACGCGGGCGATGCGACTGTTCGTAGTGGCAAAGCGGCGCGCCAGCGGCACGGTTTGGCGTGCTTTTGACCCTGCTGCTTAATGCTGGGGCTCGGGAGGGGCGGGGTGGGGTGAGGCGGGGGGCTTGACGACTTTGCTAAGGTGGCGTTCGCACCCTCGGGCTCGACAGCGGGGACGCACTCCCTGATTGGTGGAGGTTCGCGTTCCGGCACCAGTCCGGGCGCACCATTTTTTAATGAATACAACTGTCCTCGCGACGCTCGCCGCCACCGGCTTCACCGTGGCGTTTTTCCATGCCGCGCTGCCCACCCACTGGCTGCCCTTCGTATTGGTGGCCCGGGCGCGCGGCTGGACCGACGGCAAAACCATGGGCGTCGCGGTGGTGGCGGGACTGGGACATGTGGCGCTGACCTCGCTGCTTGGTCTGGTAGTCGCCTGGTTGGGTTTTGCGCTGGATGAACATTATGGCGAACTTTTCAAGGGCGTGGCGGGCGGTTTGCTGCTTGCGGTGGCCGGGTATTTTTTGGTGCAGCAATTACGCGGCGCGGGACTACGCCACCACCACCTTCCGGGGGGGCACCATCAGGCGAGTGAGGCGTGCGGCCACGAGGTGGACAAGAGCCACATCGAACACGAGTTGCACCAGAGTCCCTTGGTGGAGTCCAGGACGGGGGATTGGGCTGCGATCAGCGGTTTGCTGGTGATGCTCACGCTCTCGCCATGCGAGGCGTTTTTGCCGGTTTATTTGTCCGGGGTGGAGTTTGGCTGGACGGGTTTTGCGGTATTGAGCGTGATTCTCGCGGTGGGCACGCTGGCGGGCATGACGGTGTTTACCTGGCTGACGCTGCGCGGCTTGGCGCGCTTCGATCTCAAACGGCTGGAGCGTTACGAGGCCGGTTTGCTGGCAGTGGTTTTCGGTCTGCTTGGGCTGATGCTTTTACTCATCAAGCACGATCATTGAGACAATCATTTGCTGCCAGGGGTCGCGCCGGAAGGGCTGTTGTGTATGGTGCGAACGTATTATCCCACTGATGCCCAAGATGCGAAAAAAGTCTGAGTTGCCGTCCAAGGTCTGCGCGGTCTGCGCGCGGCCGTTTAACTGGCGTAAAAAGTGGGAGAAGGTTTGGGACGAAGTGAAGTATTGTTCCGATGCTTGCCGTATGGGCAAACGCACTTCGGCGACCCGCTAAAACAACATGAGTGTCGAACCCAACACCGAGGAGGTTTTTGAGCGAACGGTGTGCCTGCCCGCTACGGCCGCAGCCGCGTTTGCCTGGCACGAGGCTCCGGGGGCGCTCGAACGGCTCACTCCGCCGTGGGAGAAGGTAACGGTGGTGGCTCGCTCCGGCAGTGGCTTGCAGACGGGTGCACGGGTGACGCTTGAAAACCGGCTGGGACCTTTTCGCCTGCACTGGGAGGCGGAGCATCGCGATTATGTGCCGGGCCGGCTATTCCGTGATGTAGCGCTGCGCGGTCCCTTTGCCCGTTGGGATCACCGGCATGAGTTCAGGGATCGCGCCGAGGGTGGTTGCGAGCTGGTGGATCACGTCGCTTACGCACTGCCCGGCGGGGCGGTGGGCAGGTTTTTGGGCGGCGCGTGGGTGCGCTCTAAACTCGCGGCTCTCTTTGCCTATCGGCAGACGGTGACGCGGGACGATTTGCAATTCGCCCAGGACCATGCCGGTGCGCCGGCGCTTCGCGTGCTGGTGACCGGGGCCTCGGGTCTGGTGGGCCGTGCATTGGTGCCGTTTTTGCGGACGCAAGGGCACACGGTTGTACGTTTGGTGCGGCATGCGCCGCGAGGCGCGGACGAGGTATTTTGGAATCCGGAGCGTGGCGAGGGCGGGCTGGATCTCGCGGCGGCCGGTGAGCTTGATGCGGTGGTGCATCTGGCCGGGGCGGGCATCGCGGATGCGCGCTGGACGCCGGAACGCAAACGCTTGATTCGCGACAGCCGGGTGGCGGGCACGCGCCTACTGGCCGAGGCGTTGGCGGCGCGGGCACGCCCGCCGCGTGTGGTGGTGGGCGGTTCGGCCATCGGATTTTATGGCGAAGGCGGAGATGCCTGGCTGGATGAACAGAGTCCGGGCGGGGCGGGGTTTTTAGCCGAGACCACGCAGGCTTGGGAACAGGCTTGGGCGCCGCTGGATGCGGCGGGAACGCGGAGGGTTTATCTACGCACCGGAGTCGTGCTTTCGCCGGCGGGGGGAGCCTTGGCCAAAATGTTAACTCCGTTCCGGCTTGGCCTGGGTGGTCCGGTGGGCGCGGGGCGGCAGTGGTGGTCGTGGATCTCGATCGATGATCTGGTGGGCGTGATCGGACACGCCTTGTCCACGCCGAGGGTGCGAGGGCCGATGAATGCGGTGGCGCCGGCACCGGTGACCAGCCGGGAGTTCGCCCGCGTGCTGGGTGAGGTTTTGCGGCGACCGGCGATTTTGCCAGTGCCGGCGGGCTTGCTGCGGCTGGCGCTCGGGGAGCTGGCGGATGAGGCGCTGCTGGCCAGCCAGCGGGTACGGCCAGGCGTGCTGCAAGATAGCGGCTACCGGTTTCGCCATGAAAATTTAGCGGCGGCGTTGCGTCATTTACTCGGACGCGTTGGTTGACTGCGGTCCTGAGTTTCGCCCTTTTCGCGCCCCCTATTTCTCATGTTGAACACTACCCTTGTTGTTGGTGCTGGCATTGCTGGTTTGCTCACGGCCCGTGTGTTGCACGAGGCCGGAGCCCGGGTGACGGTGTTGGAAAAGAGCCGGGGTTTCGGCGGGCGCATGGCGACCAAGCGGATCGGCGAAGCGGTGTTTGACCATGGGGCGCAGTATTTTACGGCCAAGGATCCGGTATTTCTGCCTTGGGTGGAGCGCTGGGAACGAGAAGGCCTGGTGACGCGCTGGCCGGCTACGATGCACCGGCGGCATATCGGATCGCCCAGCATGACGGCGGTGGCGAAAAGTCTGGCCGAGGGGCTGGATGTGAAACGCGAACACAAGGTGACGGCCATAGGGTGTTGCGGAGATTATTGGTGCGTGGATGTGGAGAATCAGGGGTGCATTCGCGCGGAGCGTATCATCCTGACTGCGCCGGTGCCGCAGTCGCTGGCGCTGCTCAAGGCGGGTGGTTTCGTGTTGCCGGAGCCCCTGGCCGGCGGGCTGGCGGCGCTGACTTATGATTGTTGTCTGGCTTTTTTGGTGACGCTGGCCGGACGGAGCCGTCTGGCGGCGGATGGAGTGCGGCCGGAGAGTGGCTGCATCGCCTGGGCGGCGGACAACCAAAACAAAGGCGTCTCACCCAACGTGACGGCGGTGACCTTGCATTTTACCCCGGAGTTTTCCGCCGCGCACTATGGCTGTACGGATTTGGAGGTTTTGGAGCTGGTCCGGTCGGAGGCGGAGGATTTATTGGGCGCGCCCATCGCCAGCGCGACCCTGCACCGGTGGAAATACAGTCGGGCGCGCAGCACGTATGCCGCGCCGTTCGTCTGGTGGCCCGAGGAGCAGTTGGGGTTTGCCGGGGATGCTTTTGGCGGTCCGCGAGTGGAGGGGGCGGCGCTCTCCGCGCTGGCGCTGGCGGAGCGGATAAAGACGGAGCTGGTGCCGACGGCCTGAGCGGCGACACATGGAGGAGGTGTTGATAATCGGGGCGGGCTTGGCGGGCTTGAACTGCGCCCGGGTTTTGCAGGCGGGCGGGGTGGATTGCCGGGTGCTCGAAGCGAGCGATGCGCCGGGTGGACGCGTGCGCACGGACGAGGTTGAGGGTTACCGGTTGGATCGTGGTTTTCAGGTTTTGCTGACCGCCTATCCGGCGGCGCGGGCAGCGCTGGACTATGATGCTTTGCGGCTCGGAGAATTCGAACCGGGGGCGCGGGTTGCCACGCCGGACGGTCCGGCGCGGGTGAGTGATCCGTGGCGCCGTCCCGGGCAGCTCTTGGAGACTTTGCGGGCGCCGGTGGGTACTTGGGGCGACAAGTTACTGGTGGGGGCTCTGCGACTGGCGGCGACCTTGGGAACGGCGGAGGATGGCTGGCCGCAGGGCAGCGCCGGGACGCGCACCGAAACCCGTAGCACGGCCGAGGAGCTGATGAGGCGCGGGTTTACGCCTTTGATGCGGGAAAGGTTTTTGCGGCCATGGTTGAGCGGGATATTTCTGGAGCGCGAATTGGTGACGCCGGCCGCGATGTTGTTCTTCGTTTACGGTATGTTCGCACGAGGGGCGGCGGCGCTGCCGGCGGGGGGAATGCAGCGCATTCCGGAGCAGTTGGCGGCGGGCTTGAGGCCGGGGACATTGCGGCTGGGCGCGGCGGTGAGAGAAGTGCGCGACGGACAGGTCGTGTTATCCACGGGCGAGACGCTTCGTGTGCGGGAGGTGGTGGTGGCCGTGGAGGCGGGGGCCGAGGCGGCACTCGGGCTCGCCGGGGGGCGATCTGAAGTGGCGTGGCGTGGAGTGAGCTGCGTGCAATGGGCGGCAGAGCGCAGCCCGCTGGGTGGCGAGCCGGTGCTTTGGTTAAACGGTACGGGTCGCGGTCGGGTGAATACGGTGGTGGTGCCGAGCGATGTGGCGGACGGCTATGCGCCGGAGGGGAAGGCGCTGGTTTCCACCACGGTGCTTGGTCAACCCGGTCCGGGTGGTGCGCAGGAGGACGGAGCCCTGGTCACGGATCTTCGAGCTGAGCTGGCGGGTTATTTTGGAGCGGAGGTAGGCGGGTGGCGGCCTTTGGCGGTTCAGCGTATCCGCCGGGCTTTGCCGGTAGTGACCGCGCCGGGCAGGGGAGGCATGCCGGAGCGATCGGCAGCGGGAGTTTGGCGCTGTGGAGACTGCATGGCATCCGCCTCGATCCAAGGGGCGATGGCCAGCGGAGCGGCGGTGGCGGCGGAGATTTTGAAACGCGGTTGAATCTTTCGCGATTCCGTCGGCGCGAAATTCTCCCGGTTAAAATCGGGATACCCCAGGGAGCGGCAGGGAGGATACCCTAGAGTGGTTTGGGGTATGGGCCTTGTGTGCCTGGGTAACGGTCTTGGGTGGTAATGGGGGAGGGACCGTCTGCCGGAGACTTCGTAAAAAAAGTATGCTGGGGCCATGAAATCCGCCCCCACTTTCTCCTGCATCGGTTCACTGGTTCGCGTTTTATTCGTGGCCCTGGCGACAGTGGGCTTGGCCCGGGCCGAAGTGGCCACGGGACCGGCGGCGGTGACACCAGTGTGTGCGGTCAGCCTCGACACCGTCCTGCGCGACGCGGGCAAGCTGGCCGAGCGCGCCGGTGCCACGGTGATGCGGGTGGAAGGATCCTCGATGCTGCCTTATTTCGGCGATGGCTCGGTATTGGTGGTGCGGCCCACCGAGTTTGACCGCTTGAGTGCCGGCGGTGTGGTCGTTTACCGCAATCACCTCGGCGAGCTGGTCGCTCACCGTTTGGAGACTCGTAGCGAGGCCGGCTGGACGGTGCGCGGGGCAAACAATCCCCGCAACGACACTGCCCTGGTCACTCCGGATAATCTGGTGGGCTCGGTTTATGTTACGTTCCACTCGGATGCCCGCATTCCCGCAGGCATGGAATTGGCCAATGCACTGGTGAAGGCGACCCCGGTGGCACTCGCCGCATCGGCTCGCTGAGTCTGGTTTGCGGGGTCGGTGTTAGCGGCGATGCAGACCCGGTCCGGTTTAGGTAGGTGATTACCTGATTTGCGAAAGATCGCTCGGAGTTGACGCATGCGGGAGGGCTTAGCACGTTCGCTGCTCCCGTCCCTCATTATAAACTCCCAACGAATCCAGACCATGGCTTACGAACTTCCCAAACTCGCCTACGCTTACGACGCGCTCGTGCCCCACATCGACGCCAAGACGATGGAGATCCATCACTCGAAGCATCACCAGGCCTATATCACCAACGCCAACAACCTCCTCAAGGACCATGCTACCTTGGTCGCGCTTCCAGTTGAGGCGCTGATCGCTGATCTTTCCCAAGTCCCCGAGGCCATCCGTGGCGGCGTTCGCAACAACGCCGGCGGTCACGTTAACCACACCTTTTTCTGGACGGTAATCGCCCCCGGTAAAGGCGGCGCTCCGGTCGGCAAACTGGCCGCCGCGATCGAGTCCGAGCTCGGCGGTCTGGCCAAGTTCAAGGAAGACTTCGCCAAGGCGGGTGCCACCCGTTTCGGCTCCGGTTGGGCCTGGTTGGTCGTCACGGCAGACAAGAAGCTCGCGGTCGGCTCCACCGCCAATCAGGACAGCCCCCTGATGGGCAAGGCCGTGGCCGGCATCGAGGGCAAGCCTGTCCTCGGTCTCGATGTCTGGGAGCACGCCTACTATCTGAACTACCAGAATCGCCGTCCCGACTACATCGCCGCATTCTGGAACGTGGTGGACTGGGATGCCGCCGAGGCTAACTACCTCGCCGCCATCGCCTGATTTATTTCGCCCGAGTCAACGCGCCTCCGCAGAGGGCTACAACTGCGACTGTAGTCGCGTTTTTTTAAAGCCCGCATCCACGCTGGACGCGGGCTTTTTCGTGTCAGCGACATCCGCTTCTTGCTAGCTTTGAGGGTGTTTTAGTACATACCCGCTCTATGCTCTTCTACCTTGGTCGCAATGGACAGCAAACCGGGCCCTTCACCGAAGCCGAAGTTCGGGCTCAGCTCGCGGCCGGGACCGTCACCGGCACCGATTTGATCTGGCGCGAGGGAATGCCGGACTGGCTCCCGGTCGCATCCGTTCTAGGTGCTGCCACAACGCCGCCGCCCCCACCGCCCCAGCCGCTACGTGTTGGTGGCGGGGTGACGGAGCGCCCTTTTGTTTCCTCCGTCACTCGCGAGCCGGTGGAGGATGCTCCGCAACTGGCCGGACGCGGCACCCGCTTGGGTGCGGTTCTTTTGGATGGCCTGGTAAACGTCATTGGACTTGGTCCCGGCCTTATCTGGATGGTAATGGTTTTTAAATCCCACTCGATGTCGGGTCAAATGAACGGGGACTCAGTGGATCTGGTGTATTTCACCCAGCACCTCTCGGGGCCGCTTCTAGCCATCCTGCTGCCGTTGCTGATCATTCTCGTGGTGCAAACCTGGCTGCTCTGCAAACAGGGCCAGACGCTGGGTAAACTCTGGTTAAAAATTCGCATCGTGCGCACCGATGGTTCCAAGGCCGGCTTTGTTCATGTGCTCCTGCTCCGGTCTTTCGTCATGCAACTTTTGACTGCCATTCCGGTGGTCGGCGGACTGCTGGCCTTGGTTGATCCATTGCTGATTTTTCGCGAAGACCGGCGCTGCATACACGATCTGCTGGCCGACACCTGTGTGGTCACGGCCTGAGCCGGTCGCGGCTCTGGCGGGACCTCAGTGAGTTGCGCCGTGTCTGCTTTTTTTCTTTCTGGTTCCCTGTCGCTCGCTCCAAGCTGGCCGTTTCTTCTATGCGATTCTTCAAATACCACGCTTTGGGCAACGACTACATCGTAATGAATCCGGCTGACTTCCCCGGCTGGACCGAACCCTCGGTCGAGCAGATCCGGGTCATCTGCCATCGTAATTTTGGCGTGGGTTCCGACGGCATTTTGTGGGGCCCCTTGCCCACGACGAAGGCGCAGTTTGGCCTGCGCATTTTTAATCCTGACGGCTCCGAGGCGGAAAAGTCCGGCAACGGAATCCGGATTTTCTCCCGCTACCTCTGGGATGCCAAACTCGCCACCGCGCCGGTTTTCACCATTGAGACGCCGGGCGGCGTGGTGGAGTCCGAGATCAAGCAGAATGGCGCCTTGATCACGGTCGAAATGGGCAAGGTCAGCTTTGTCAGCACGAAGATTCCGCACGTCGGTTCCGAGCGCGAAGTGATTAATGAGCAGATCACCGTGCTCGACCGCACTTTCACCTACTGCTCAGCCACCATCGGCAATCCCCACTGCGTGTTACCGTTGCCGGAAGTGACGCCCGAGTTGGCGCACCGTTATGGTCCCCACCTGGAGACGCACGCGAATTTTCCGCGCAAAACCAACGTCCAATTCCTGCAAGTCCTCGACCGGGCCAATATCCGCATCGAAATCTGGGAACGCGGCGCCGGCTACACGCTGGCTTCGGGCAGCAGTTCGAGCGCGGCGGCGGCGGTGGCGCACAAGCTCGGACTGGTTGATGGCGACGTTACGGTGCACATGCCGGGAGGTCAGATCGGCATAATCATCGGAACCGATTTTGCCATTCGTATGACCGGCACGGTTAATCAAGTGGCCGAAGGCGTGATGCTGCCCGAACTCTTTCTGGTAAAAGTCTAGGGCCCTCATGCGCCTGCGCCGTCTCACCCTGCAGAACCTGCGCAATATTCCGTTGGCGGAGTTTTGTTTTTCGGGGAGGCAGCAGTTTTTCGTCGGCCCGAACGGACAAGGGAAAACCAACTTGCTGGAAGCGGTTGGTTTCGTGACCGCGCTGCGTTCCTTCCGCACCGCAGACACGGGTCTCTTAATTGCTCAGGGCAAACGCGAGGGCGCGCTCGCCGCAGAGTTTGAACACGAAAAACTCGGGCTCAGTCGCGTCGTCATCACTCTGCGGGCCAGCGGTAAAGAGGTCACTTGCGATGGCGAGCGGGTCACCCGGCTGGCGGATTTCCTCGGACGTTTTCCGACCGTGGTTTTTTCGTCGCAAGACCAGCAATTGATTCGTGGCGCGCCCGCCCTGCGCCGGCGCTGGCTGGATCTCGCCCTGGCCGGTGTGGACGCGGCTTATTTCACCACGCTGACCCGTTACCATCGCGCCTTGGAGGGGCGTAATGCGCTGCTTAAACGAGCGGCGGCGGCAGGGGAACTGGCGGCGTTCGAGGCTCCTCTGGCGGAGGCGGCGGCGGCCTTGGTGGCGGCACGCCGGCTTGGTATCGGCGCACTGGCGCCCCACGTGGCCGAGGCTTATGCGCGGCTTAGCGATGCCGCCGAACCCGCCACGCTGGCCTACGCAACGGACACCGATGCGGGCGAGGCTGCGGACTGGCGGGCGCATTTTGAAAAGACCCGTGCGCGGGATCTGCAATTTCGCAGTTCCTTGTCGGGCCCGCACCGGGATGACTTGGAACTGCGGGTCGCGGGCCGGGCGGCGCGAGACTACGGATCCGAGGGGCAGCAACGCAGCCTGGTGCTCGCGCTGCGGCTCGCCCAAGTCGGGTATGTGCGCGCGCGGAGCGGGGTCGAGCCGGTGTTGCTCGCGGATGATGTGCTGGGCGAGCTGGACCCAACCCGCCGCCGCCGTTTCTGGGCCGCGCTGGGCGAGGAACGGCAGGTGCTCGCGACGGGCACGGAACCGCCGGCCGCAGAGCTGGGCGATTGGGAAATGTTTTCGGTCGTTTCGGGGGAGTTCGCACGCATCGCCGCCGCCACGTCATGAACCTCGACTCGGCGCAATGGATTCTGGCGGCGGGGGCGGCCGTGGTGGTCGGGCTTTCTAAAACCGGGGTGCCGGGCATGGGTATGCTCGCGGTGGCGGTTTTCGCCAATTTGCTGCCCACCAAACAGGCCAGCGGCTTTGTGCTGCCGCTGTTGATTATTGGCGATCTGGTGGCGGTGTATTCGTATCGCCAACACGCGGAATGGCGGCACTTGCGCCGGATTTTCCTGTGGACGGGGGCCGGGGTCGTGCTCGGGGCCCTGGCGCTGGGACGGTTGGACGATCGTCAGGCCCGGATACTGGTCGGACTGATCGTGGTTACTTTGGTGGGCTTGCATGTATGGCGTAAACGAGCCGGAGCCACGGTGCACGAGGAGGGATTTGGCGCGTGGTTTGCGCCTACGATCGGGGTGCTGGCCGGCTTTACCACC
>JAIXRU010000221.1 GCA_027485045.1 Opitutaceae bacterium
GACAGCAACTACCAGGGGATGCAGCAGTTTTTGAGTGATTCGCCCTGGAGCCACGAAGCCTTGATGAGGCAAGTGGCCGACGAGGCCGAGGCGGTGTTGGGGCGGCACTCTGACACCGCGCTTTATCTGGATGAATCTTCGTTTGTGAAGAAGGGGAAAGCCTCGGTGGGGGTGAAGCGGCAGTATTGCGGACGAGTGGGTAAATTAGAGAACTGTCAGGTGGGTGTGTTTTTGTCATTGGGTGCGGGCACCAAGGTGGCTCCGGTAGACTTCCGGCTGTTTTTGCCGGAGGAATGGGCGCAGGACACGGCACGCTGTGCCAAAGCAAAAGTGCCCGAAGCGCACCGTCGGCATCTGACCAAAACCGAGCTGGCGCTGGAAATGGTTAAGCAGGCCAAAGCGCGGGGCTCGACCCACCGCTGGATTGGAGGGGACGAGGTTTATGGTAACAACCACGCCTTTACCAATGCATTGGAGGATCTTGGTGATGTGTTTTTAATGGACGTCGCCCGCACCATGAGGGTCTGGACCGAGGATCCGGCGCCGGCCGTGCCGGTTGCCACCGCGCCGAAAGGACGGGGCCGCAAGGCTAAAAAACCACGCGCCCAAACTCCCGGCGCAGCTCTTACCGTAGCCGCCTTGACCGAAGCCCGGTTTGAGGCGCAAGCCCGCTCCATCGAGATACGCGACTCAACCAAAGGCCGACTTCACGCCCGGGTTTGGGCCGCCCGGGTTTGGCAATGGGACGGTGAGTCCGTCTGCGCCCGCTCCCGCTGGTTAATCGTAAGGCAGGACGCTGACGGTGCCTTCAAATACTCCCTGTCTAATTGCGATGCACAAACCACGTGGGAGCGAATGGCCTACATGCAGGCCCAGCGCTATTGGATCGAGCGCGGCTTCCAGGATGCGAAAAGCGAACTGGGCATGGCTCAATACGAAGTGCGCGGCTGGACCGGCTGGCACCATCACCAGGCATTGGTCTGCCTTGCCCAACTCTTCTTGCTCAAACAGCGCGTGTTGCTAAGCGCCGAGCTCCCGCTGCTGTCCGCCAGAGACATGGTCGAGTTACTGGCCTTTTATCTGCCTCGGCGGCCCCGCACGGAAACGGAAGTCATCCGCCAGCTCCAGCAACGTCACGCCGCTCGACAGAGCGACATTGATCGACGAAAATCATCACCAATATCCGTACTCAATAAGTAACAAAGTAGAACTAGCACCTTCCCAAATGCAGGGCGTGGCCGCCGCACCCCGCCCGCGCCACCCCCAGTCCGTCATCATCCGTCATTGGTCATAGTACATTTATCATTCGCCCCGCTCCCCAACCACCGCTCGCGCTCACCTCCATGCCCCTCCGCCTCCTCCCCGTCCCCGCCCTCCTCCTCGGCCTCGTCTGCGCCCTCGCAACCCACGCCCGCGCCGCCAACCCCGCGCCCGCCGACCCCCTCGCCGCCTCCGACGTCACTTGGACCGAGCTCGGCCGCGACTCCCAGGACTCCATGCCCCTCGGCAACGGCGACCTCGGCCTCAATGTCTGGACCGAGCCCAACGGCGACCTCCTCTTCTACATCTCCAAAACCGACGCCTGGAGCGAAGCCCCCAACTCCGAGCTGGTGAAACTCGGCCGTATCCGCGTTACCCTCACGCCCAACCCGTTCGCCGGCGCCAAAGACTTTCGC
The DNA here is from genome assembly GCA_027485045.1 of Opitutaceae bacterium. Lineage (GTDB taxonomy): Bacteria > Verrucomicrobiota > Verrucomicrobiia > Opitutales > Opitutaceae > IMCC26134_A. The sequence continues at coordinate 1,677 of JAIXRU010000221.1, forward strand.
CACCACCTCAGCCTCCGCACCGCCGAGATCCTCGTCAGCGGCGGCGGCGCCCGCCTCAAGCTCTGGGTCGATGCCCACTCCCCCGTCATCCGCGCCGAGATCAGCTCCGCCCGGCCCCTCGACCTCGCCGTGACCCTCGATCCCTGGCGCACCGAGCCCAAGGGCAAGGTCGCCGCCGATGTCGTGCTCCCCGCCACTCCCGCCGAAGCCGCTCCCGTCATCACCTGGTATCACCGTACCTCCGCCACCGGCGTGCCCGCCGCCCTCGCCAACCGCACCTTCGGCGCCACCCTCCTCGCCCCCGGCCTCCAGCGCGCCTCCCTGCGCGAACTGCGTTCCCCCGCCCCCGCCACCACCCACCGCTTCTCCGTAGTCGCCCTCGCCTCCGCCTCCGGCCCGCTTGAGACCTGGCTCAGCTCCCTCGAAACCCTCGCCGCCGCCGAACGCACCGCCGACCTCCCCGCCGCCTGGTCCGCCCACACCGCCTGGTGGGATGCCTTCTGGAACCGCAGCCACGTGCGCATCTCCGGCGACGCCACCGCCGCCGCCGTCAGCCAGGGCTACACCCTCCAGCGCTTCATCACCGCCTGCGCCGGCCGCGGCGCCTACCCGATTAAATTCAACGGCTCCATCTTCGTAACCGACAACCCCGGCAACACCCGCCGCGAAAAAGGTAACCCGAACCCCATCCCCGCCCCGCTCAATGCCGACGAACGCATGTGGGGCGGCCGCTACTGGTTCCAGAACACCCGCCCCATGTATTGGCCCCGCCTCGCCGCCGGCGACTACGACCTCATGCTCCCCCTCTTCCGCATGTATCGCGACCAGCTCGCCGTGAACACCGCCGACATCCGCAAACACTACGGCCACGACGGCGCCTACTTCCAGGAAACCGCGCCCTTCTGGGGCGGCCTCCCCAAGATCACCCCCGAGGAGCCCGGCGTGTACACGAAACACTACTACCTCCCCATCATCGAGCTTACCGCCCTCATGCTCGACTACCACGACCACACCGGCGACGACGCCTTCGCCCGCGAGTTTCTCCTCCCCGTGGCCACCGCCGGCCTGACCTTTTACGACGAACACTTTCCCCGCAGCCCCGACGGCAAACTCCTGCTCGAACCGGTCAACTCCATCGAGATGTTCTGGAAGGTCCGCAACCCCGCCCCCGACCTCGCCGCCTTCCACTTCCTCCTCCCCCGCCTCCTCGCCCTCCCTCCCGCTCTCATCGACACCCCCACCCGCGCACGCTGGACCCGCCTCCTCGGCGAACTCCCTCAGGTGCCCATCGGCGAGAAAAACGGCCGCCGCGTCCTCCTCCCCTACGAAGGCGAACAAACCGCCCCCGCCAAAAACACCGAGGTGCCCGAGCTCTACGCCGTGTATCCGTTTCGCCTTTACGGCGTGGGAAAACCCGACCTCCCCCTCGCCGTCGACACCTTCGCCGCCCGCGCCATTAAACGCACCAAATGCTGGCACCAGGACGCCATCTGGGCCGCCTGCCTCGGCCTCGCCGCCGAAGCGAAAAAAGACCTCATCGCCACCCTCACCAATCGCGACCCCCGCCTGCGTTTCCCCGCCTTCTGGGAAAAAGGCCACGACTACGCCCCCGATCAGGACAACGGCGGCAACGGCGAACACGCCCTCCAGCTCATGCTCCTGCAAACCGAGGGCCGCGCCCTTCACCTCCTCCCCGCCTGGCCCGCCGGCTGGAACGCCGATTTTAAACTTCGCGCCCCCTACAACACCACCGTCGAAGGCCGCGTCGAGGCCGGCAAAATCACCACCCTCAAAGTCACCCCCGAGTCCCGCCGCGCCGACGTCGTTATCCACTCCGCCAATCCCTAACCGAGCCTCCGCGCTGGTCTGGGTGTAACAGGAAGAGATGTCAGACTTGCCCGTAATTGTCCCGTAGACCCTTGGTTTTACTTTGTTATACCAATTACACCTCGTAATGGCACTTTAGCATGCCCGATGTAGCGTGGCCCGATGTAGCCCTGACCGGTGGTCAGGGTCTCTGGGAAAAGCCCGACCACCGGTCGGGCCTACACCAGACGATAGTATCATTTCATGACATAACTGGTATCAAGCCTGTAGATCAGTTCCCGCCGCAGGTGAGCTTGCCGTTTTGTTGGCCGGGGACGGCCAACCCTACAAAAGACAAAGGCTGTTTAATCGTTTAAAAGTGTAGCATTGGCCGTCCTCGGCCAATCCCCGAGGGCTTCTGGCGCACTTTAACAAAGTAGCGCCTACCCCGTCACGCATCCCGGGCCGGCAGCCAGATCCAGCCGCTTACCAGCTCCACCAGCATACTAGCTCTACCACCTCTACTAGCTTACTAGCTCTACCAGCTTACTAGCTCTACCAGCTTACTAGCTCTACCAGCTTACCAGCTCTACTAGCTCTACTAGCTTACTAGCTTATCTCCCCTCCCCTTTCCTCCTTTCCCCTTTCCACGTTTCAGTATTTCAACTTTTCCAATTTTCCGCGCCGCTCCCATGCACCTCCCTCGCTTTCACCACCACATCCGCCCCTCAATGGCCATTGCACCTTGGCCATTGCTCATTCGGCGCTCCACCTCCGCCCTGCTTCTCGCCCTTGTGCTCTCCGCACTCTGCCTCCCCCTCAGCCACGCCTACGACGCCCCCCCCGAGCCCGACACCCTCCTGCGCCGCCTCGCTTTCGGCTCCTGCAACTCCCCGTTCGACGAGACCCCCGTCTGGACCTCCGTCAACAAACTCGCCCCCGACCTCTGGCTCTGGCTCGGCGACACCGTCTACGCCGATAGCCCCCGCCCCACCGGCCCCACCCCGGAAGCCCGCGCTCGCGAAGTACTCGACCGCCTGCCCGACCACTACGCCCGCCAAAACGCCCTGCCCGCCTACGCCGCCCTCCGCGCCCGCACCCGCATCCTCGGCATCTGGGACGACCATGACTACGGCATGAACGACGCCGGAGCCGATTTCCTCGGCCGCGAAGAAGCCCAGCGCCACTTCCTCGATTTTTACGGCGAACCCGCCGACTCCCCCCGCCGCACCCGCCCCGGC
>JAIXRU010000252.1 GCA_027485045.1 Opitutaceae bacterium
GACTCGACGCCGACCGCGCCGACAAAAAAACCGACAAATGGCGCCTCGCCGCCATCGAAGCCGCCAAACAATGCGGCAACCCCTTTCTGCCCGCCATCGAGCCCGTGCGCCCTCTCGCCGCCTTCCTCGCCGATCCCCTCGTGGCGGCCTGCGAACTCCGGCTCGTCGCCAGTCTTCACCCCGGCGCCCGCCCGCTGCGCGCCGCCCTAGCAGCCTTTCGCGCCGCCCATGAGGGCCGCGCCCCGAACTCCGTCGCCTGGCTGATCGGCCCCGAAGGAGACCTCACACCTGAGGAAATCGCCACCGCGCTCGCCGCCGGCTGGACCCCCGTGAGCCTCGGCCCGCTCGTCCTGCGCTGCGACACCGCCGCCGCCTACGCACTGGCTGCCGTGCGCTGCGACACCGAAGCCTGAGCCACGCCGGCTTACGTCGCAGCCGCAGGCACCCAAGGGTCGCGCCCGAGCAAAACCTCGCTCACCTGCACCGCGCTCATAAACGCGTCTTCGTGGAAACCGTAGCGGAAATAGCTTCCCGCGAAAAAGGTCTCCGTCGTGCCCCGCGCCGCCAGATTCAGCCCCGGCAACTCCAACTGCGCCGCCCGCGCCGCCGCATCAAACAGGGGGTGGGTGTAGTCGATGCGCTTGATCACTTTCGCCGCGTCGATGCGTTCCGGCTGGTTGATCGTCACGAAATACTGCTCCCGCTCGCTCACCCCCTGCAACCGGTTCATCCAGTAATGCGTCGCGGGCGCGATCCGGCCCAATTCGTCACGAGCGATCGAATACACCCAGCTCGCCCAGGCCAGGCGCGTGCGGGGCATCACGCTCGCGTCGGTGTGCAGCGTCGCAACGTTGGCCTGGTATTTAAACGCCCCCAGCAAGCGCGTCTCGTCGCGGGTCGGGTTGAGCAACAGGCGCAGCGCCTGGTCCCCGTGGGTGGCCAGCACCACGCGGTCAAACAACTGCTCCCGCCCGTCGGCGGTCAGCACCGTCACGCCTTTGCCCGCCCCGGGCCGCACCACGCGCACCACCGGGCAACGCAGGCGGATGCGCTCCGCGAAGGGCGCGGTCAGCCGCTTCACATATTCGCGCGAACCTCCGTCCACCGTCCACCACGGGTGCTGGGTGTGCAGCCCGAGGAAGCCGTGATTGTGAAAAAAACGCAGCAGGGTCGCGGCCGGAAACGCCATCATCTGCTCCGGCGGCGTGCTCCACACCGCCGAGCTCATCGGCACCAGATACAAATCCCAAAAGTCCTTCCCGTAGCCCCGCCGCCGCACGTAATCGGCCAGGCTCTCCATCTCCAAGGCCGGCTCGTCCAGCGCCGCCACCGCCTCCTGGTTGAAGCGATTCACCGCCAGAACCATCTTGATAAAACGCGGGCTGAACAGGTTTTTCCGCTGCGCGAACAGGTGGTTGAGCGAAGACCCGCACCACTCCAAACCCGTATCCAAATCCCGGACCGCGAAGCTCATGTCGGTCCGCTTCACCGGCACCTGCAATTCGTCGAACAAGCGGCAAAGGTGCGGATACGTCACCCGGTTGTAGACCATGAAGCCGGTGTCGATGGGCACCGCCCGACCGGTGCCGGGCTCCACCGCCTCGACCGTGTTACTATGCCCGCCGGCGTAGTCCTCCGGACCGAAACAGGTGATTTCATCCCCCGCGCGGTGCAGGAAATGAGCGGTGCCGAGTCCGGCGATGCCGGTGCCGATGATCGCTGTGCGCATAAGATGACGCAAGCAAGCCGCCGCCCGCCAAATGTCCAAGAGCAAAGCAAGCTCGCTTGGTTTCCCCCTTTACTCCCCGGTGCCTGAAACCCAAGTTCCCCGCACTATGTTCCAGCTTCACTCTCCACTCCTCAGCGTTTTCGGCCTCGGCGGACCGGAGCTGCTCATCATCCTGGCAGTTTTGATTCTGCTCTTTGGCGCGACCAAGCTGCCCCAACTGGCCAAGGGCCTGGGCCAGTCCATGAAAGAATTCAAAAAAGCGTCCAAGGACGAAGCCACCAAAGAGGACGACGAGCCCAGCGAGGCCGACCTCAAGGCCCAGCTCGCCGCCGCCAAGGCCGAACTCGCCGCCGCCAAAACCGCCAAACCCTCCGAGTCGTCCAAGCCCCACGGCAACAACTGAGCGAAAGGCAAACGCGTCTCCGGCGGCAGCCCCCTCCCTTTCGCTCCGTTCGCCGCGTCCACAAGTCGCACACTTAGAAACCCTGCTCCCTCACGTTCCGGACTCGGTTTTTCCCAGCAAGACCCCTTCCCGCATGGAAACCGGATGGAACCCGATGTTTGGTCTTGGTGCATCGCTTCCTTAATCTTAACCCCGAAGGTAAATGTCGATTGATAGCACCCCACCCGACGGCAACCCGGAAGCGAATGCCCTGCTTCAGCGCATGTCCGCCCTGCTGGAGCATACCGGCCAGTTGGCCAAGGTAGGCGGCTGGGAATTGGATCTACGCAGTATGAAGCTCTCCTGGACGCGGGAGACGTTTACCATAGCTGAAATCGATCCGCTCATTGAACCGCCACTGGAAGAAGGCATTAACTTATTTGCCCCCGATGCGCGACCAGCCATTGTAGCCGCCCTGAAGGTGGCGATGGAACAGGGCACGCCCTATGATTTAGAGCTGCCGATAATCACCGCTAAAGGGCGGCATCGCTGGGTTCGTACCCAGGGTTACGCTACGAAGGAAAACGGCCAGGCGATCCTCCTGCGCGGCACCTTCCAGGATATCACCGAGCGCAAACGCGCCGAGTTTTTCAAAAACAGCGAACGCGAGGTGCTCGAGTTTATCGCCCGGGGCGGCCAGCTCCCGGAATCCCTCACCCGCATCGTAAAGTGCTATGAGTCCGGGTTTCCCGGTGCGCGGGGCGCCATGTTGCTCCTGGACGAAGCCGGGCAATACCTGCGGTTTGAGGGTAAACACACCATCCCCCCAGCCTATGCCGAAGCGGTTGAAAAAGCGGTCGTTAGTACCGGAGTGAGCTTTTGCTGCACCGCCATCCACGAAAAGAAAACCGTCGTGGTGGCAGACATGGCCAAAGACCAACGTTGGTTCGCGTTTCAACATCTCACTCTGACCCACGGTATTCAGGCGTGCTGGGTGGTGCCCATTGTAGGTAATTCAGACCGCATTTTGGGCACCTTTGCCTTTTACTTCAATACCCCCAAGGAACCGACCCCGGCAGACCTCAAAATCATGGAAGGGGGCGCCTACCTGGCCAGCTTGGTTATCGAGCGTGAAGAGGCTGCGCGGGCCAGACAAAGGAACGCCGACCGCCTCGCTCTGGCCACGCGTGCCGCCGGCGTGGGTATCTGGGAGTATGACGTGAAAAAAAATGTGCTGGTTTGGGACGAGCAGATGTATCGTCTCTATGGCATCACGGAGGATCAATTCATCGGCTGCTACGAAGCCTGGCAAAAGGCACTGCATCCCGAAGATAAAGCCCGCGCCGAACTGGAAATCGAACAGGCCTTGAGGGGCAAATCCGAGTTCGACACCGAGTTTCGTATTCTCTGGCCCGACGGCAGTACGCGTCACATCCGCGCCTTATCGATTGTGCAACGCACTGCCCAAGGGACGCCCCATCGCATGATCGGTACGAATTGGGATATCACCGACCGAAAACTGGCCGAGGTGCAAACCCTACAACTGGAACGCAAAATGATGGAGACCCAGAAACTGGAAAGCCTGGGTGTACTCTCGGGGGGCATCGCCCATGATTTTAATAACTTGCTGACCGGCATACTCGGCAATGCCAGTCTGGCGGGCCTCGAACTGCCCACCAGCTCACCCATACACGACAACCTGAAAGCCATAAAAACCGGTGCCACCCGAGCGGCGGATCTTTGCCGGCAAATGCTGGCCTACGCCGGCAAGGGCCGATTCCACGTAACCACTCTTTCCCTAAACCGCCTGATCGAGGAGAGTGCGCAACTCGTACAGCTTTCGATCAGCAAACACGCCGTCCTGCGGTATAATCTGGATCCGTCGATGCCGACGATCGAGGCCGATGCCACCCAGATCCGGCAAGTGATCATGAACCTGGTGATCAACGCCTCCGAAGCCATAGGCAAAAAGAGTGGCGTGATCAGCATAAACACCGGCTTGACCCGGGTGGACGCCAGTTATCTGGGCGGCACCCTGTCCGCGCCCGAATTACCCTCCGGCACCTACGTTCACTTGGAGGTCTCCGATTCGGGTTGCGGCATGGATGCCAAAACCCAGGCAAAGATCTTCGATCCGTTCTTCACCACCAAATTTACCGGCCGCGGCCTCGGCCTGGCCGCCGTGCTCGGTATCGTCCGCAGTAACAAAGGCGCGGTAAAAGTGTACTCGGAGGTCGGGCGAGGCACCACGTTTAAGCTCTTGTTTCCTTACGTCAGCGGCTCGGAGATGGAAACGCCGCAAACGGGAAAGATTGCCCAGACCCGGGGCTATGGGTGCATTCTGGTGGTCGACGATGAAGAGACGGTGCGCAGCACCGCCGCCATGATGCTCGGGAAAATGGGTTTCGAGGTGGCCCTGACCCACGATGGCCGGGAAGCGGTGGACGTTTACCGCCAGCAACCGGACCGCTTCAGAATGGTTCTCATGGATCTGACCATGCCGCATCTTGATGGAGAACAGGCCTTCCGGGAACTGCGCGCCATAAAACCCGACGTTAAAGTGATCTTGATGAGTGGCTTCAACGAAGAGGAATCCCGCCTGCGTTTTACCGGCAAGAGCTTGTCCAGCTTCATTCAAAAACCCTTTGATTACCAGCTCTTGAATACAATGATCCAAGACGTGCTCTCTCGATAGATGCTCGTTCCGCTTGGTTGATAATCCGAAAGCGGAGTCGGCGCCGATGAGATGGCGCAAGATACGGAAATAGACGGTCAAAGCGCTTCGGTCATGAGCCCGGCATAAATGCGGGCGCTGGCCAGCAGCTCGCGCACCGAGGCGCGCTCGTCCACCGCGTGGCAGGCCTCGCCACCGGGGCCGTAGCCGAGAGTGGGGATCTTGAGATGGTGGGCAAAGAAGTGCATGTCATTAAACCCGCTGGAGCAGCCAAAAACGGGCCGGCACCGGCGCTCGCGTCGCACATGCGCGGACAAGGCGTGAGCGAGGGCGTGGTCGGGCGGCACGAAGCAGGGATGGTTCTCCGAAACCTTGTTCACCGTGATCCGGCAGCGCGGGATGGCCCGGGCAGTGGCGGCGAGAAAGGCGCGCAGTTCGCGCTCGGCGGCGGCGGCGGTCTCGGTGGGCAAGACCCGACGGTCGATGCTGAAGCGGGCGAAGGCGGGCACGGTGTTGATCTTGCCGCCTTCGCCACTGGAGAAGACACCGCCGACATTGAGCGTCGGACGGCGCACCCGGCCATCGGGCGCGGTAAAAGTGCGCGAGGCGAGCTGGGTGGCGTGATCTTGCAGCGCGAGCGCAAGCCGGGCGGCGTGCTCGAAGGCGTTGATGCCCTTGGCCGGGGTGCTGCCATGGGCGGCGCGGCCGTGGACGGCGACGTCCAACCAGACCACGCCGTTGTGTCCGCAGCCGATGCGGGCGCCCTCGCCGCCCTCAAGCACCAGCGCGAAATCGGGACGGATACCGCCGTGCTCGACCAACCATCCGGCGCCCAGGGCGGAATCGGTTTCCTCGTCGGCGGTGAAGGAGACTTCCAGGTTATTGGCGAGCACGGTCCGGGTGGCACGCACGGCGCGTAGAGCGAGTATCAGGCTGGCGATGGAGCCTTTCATGTCGGCCGTGCCGCGACCATAAATCCAGCCAGCCTCCACCTGACCGGAAAACGGGTCGCCGTGCTTCCAGGACCCGGATACGGGCACAACGTCGTAGTGGGCGTTGAAATGCAGCGTGGCCGGGGAACCAGGGAGCGCGGAGCCGGGAGCGCGGAGCGAGGCGGCGGGCAGGCGACCGAGTACGTTCCAGCGGGGAAACGCCCACTGCTCGCGCGGGAGGTGGCGGCGGAGAAGTGCGGTGGGGATGCGCGGGCGGCGAACGGCGAGACCGGCCTCGCGCAGCTCAAGCGCGAGCAGGCGGGTGATCGCGTCGTAGTGATCGCCCGGAGGATTGACGGTGGGCAGGCGCACTAGGCGCTGAAGCAACGCAATGAGATCCTCGGCATGGGCGTCGATATAGGCGGCGGGAGTCATTGTTGGGAGGAAGGTCGCGAGCGGGCTCAGTTTAAAGGTGTGTCTGAGAAAAGAACCCCGCTTGCGCGAGGGATAAAGGACGACCGACCGCAAAGGGTGCCCTCATTAGCATGGATTCGCGAAGCTTTGCGGTTAAGAATGCGCCGCTACACACCATGGATCATCTCACCGTCGGAGAATGCTGGAACGGGAATGCCGAGGCTTGGACAAAACTCGCGCGCGCGGGCTACGACACCTACCGCGACCACCTGAACACGCCCGCGTTTCTGGCGATTTTACCGCCGGTCGAGGGACAGGAGGGCCTCGATATCGGCTGTGGTGAAGGCCACAATACACGGCTGATCGCGCAACGTGGCGCCCGTATGACCGGGCTGGATATCGCGGAGACGTTTATCCGCCATGCGCGAGAAACGGAAAAAAACGAACCGCTCGGCATCACGTACCACCACGCCAGCGCGGTGGAGCTGCCTTACCAGGCGGAACGCTACGATTTCGTGGTCGGGTGCATGAGCCTGATGGACATTCCCGAAACCGCCCGGGTGGTGGAAGAGATCTATCGCGTGCTCAGGCCGGGCGGGTTTTTGCAGTTTTCCATTCTCCACCCCTGCTTCAATACGCCCCATCGACGCAACTGCCGCAACGAGCAGAAGTTCACCTATGCGGTGGAGGTCGGAGATTATTTTTCTGATACCCGCGGACAAATCGACGAATGGATTTTCGGCACCGCTCCGCTGGCCCTGCGCCAGCGGCTGCCGATGTTTAAGGTGCCCCGTTTTCACCGTCCGCTTGGACAATGGATTAATCTCCTGATCGCGACGGGCTTTGTGATCGAGCGCATGGAGGAGCCGCGTCCAAGCGATGCGGCGGTGCTGGCGAACCCCAGCCTCCAGGACGCCCAGGTCGTCGCCTATTTCCTGCACCTGCGCGTGCGTAAGGCTAAAACCCAGGGGAAGACTGGATTTTAACAAACCAGCGCCCCCGCCTCTTCCATCGTGCAGGCCAGCGAAGATTTTAACTTCATAAAATCTATTTTAAATTACTTATTTTAAGCGTGATAAGCAGCTAAAACCAGGGCAGTCGTGAAAGTTAATTTGCGATAATTATAGGAAAAATAGATAAATTGCAGAAAATATATGGAAATTATCGCACGAATCTGCATTGTAAGTTCAGAAACTAATTTGGTGAGGTAAATCCCTGCCTCCTAAAGTTTCTAACTCACTACCTATAAGATTTTTTCCCATGAAATACCCCCGTTTCCTTACTACGATAACAGCCTTGGTCGCACTCACCTTTAGCTCGGTCGGGCTGAAGGCCGGTGATGCGTTGGTCAAACTAGAGCTCGGCAAATGGCCGGCCCTGCCAGCAGTTTCCGCTCCCGGCGCATTTGCCGGCGATGTCGGCGGCGCCTTGGTGGTCTTGGGTGGCGAATCCGCCTCGGGCTCGGCCCAGGTCCTGCCCTTGGCCGCGGGAGCCGCTTCGGCACGATGGAGCGAGGTGCCGGCACCGTTCGCGCGTGCCTGGGGCGCGGTGGCCCAGGGAACGGGTGAATTGATTGCCGTAGGTGGTTTGGAGAACGGCCGGGTAAGCGCTGCGGTGGATCGCCTGCAATGGACGAACGGCCAGCTTGTCCGCACGGAGTTACCCGCTCTGCCGGTGCCTCTGGCTGGAGCCGGTGCAGCCCTGATCGGCAAAAAACTTTACGTAGTCGGCGGGCTGCGTGCCCTTGACGCGGACCAGGCCGAGAACTCGCTCTTTGTGCTGGATCTCTCCGCCGCCACCCCAGCTTGGAAAACGCTCGAACCGCTGCCCGGCCCCGGACGTTTCCTCACTGCGGTGACCGGCCAATATGATTTTCTCCAGATTTATGGCGGCCGCCAAGTGGTGAAATCTCCGGCCGGTGGCCGTACTTATCAGGCCACTTCCGAAGTCTGGTTTTACCGCGCTAAACCATTGGAAGCCAGCACTATCCGGGGTTGGCTGCCAGCCGCGCCAGTCGCGGTGCCTTTGGCCGCCACCGGCGCGGTGGCCAGCGGCCAGGCTCACGTGTATCTGATCGGTGGCGACGAGACGGCGGAGGTTGCCACGCCTTTCGCGGTGGCGGCCGACAACCAGCCCCGCCCGCTGCGTCTTTTCCACGTGTTGACCGATGCCTGGGTGGATGCCGGCGTGGCTTTCGCCGGGGTGCGTCCCGCGACCGTGCGCGGTCCCGGAGCCGAACTTTTTGCCTTTGGCGGACAGGGCACCACTGCCGTCGCCGAGTATTCCGCCCTGCGCCGGGTGCGTGATCTGGCCTGGATCGACTACGTCGTGATCGCCGCCTACTTCGGCCTGCTTGCGGGCATCGGCTGGTATTTCTCCCAGCAAAAGGAAAGCAGTTCCGAGTATTCTCTGGGTGGTCGCAAAGTGCAGTGGTGGGCCGCCGGTATCAGCATGTTCGCGACGGGCGCGAGCGCCATCAGCTTCATGGCCATACCGGCGCTGGCTTTCGCCACCAATCTCGTCTGGACCCTGCCCATTCTGATCTATGTCGCAGGCTACTTCGTGCAGGCGTACATCATTTTCCCCCTGCTGCGCCGCCTGCAAATCACCTCGACTTACGAATACTTGGAGCAGCGTTTCAACGTGCCCCTGCGCCTAATCGCCAGCGGCCAGGCCATCCTTTTTCTCACCTTTGGCCGCGCCGCCGTCGTGCTGGTGCTGCCCGCCATCGCCATCGCCACCACCACCGGGCTCAACGTGTTTGTGAGCGTGCTGGTGATGGGTGCGCTTACCACGGTTTACACCGCCATCGGCGGCTACAAAGCCGTGATCTGGACCGAGGTTTTCCAAGGCATTCTCAAGTTCCTGGCCCCCGTCGCCATGATCGGCGTCTGCATCTGGGCCTTGCCCGGCGGTTTCAAGGAATTCGTCAGCGTGGGCCAGCAGTATCAAAAGTTCGACATCGCCCTGATCACCTGGGACGTGACGGTGCCGGCCCTCTGGATCATGGTATTGAGCGCGTTCATCGCCTGCACCGTGTCTCTGGCCGGCGATCAACCGATGATTCAGCGCGTATTCTCCGCCCCGGAGCATGAGGTGCGTCGCGTAGCCTTCATGAATGTGCTCTGCGGCATCCTGATATCGATTGTGGTCAACGTTCTCGGCATCGCGATTTTTGCTTTCTTCCGCGCCCACCCCGGCCTGCTCGATGCCGGGACGCAGAACGATCAGATTATCCCGCTTTTCGCCACCCAAGGTTTGCCGGCCGGTCTGGCCGGAGTGGTTATCGCGGCGATCTTTGCCTCGGCAATGGCCACGGTGGCGAGTAACATGAACAGCGTTTCCACCCTTTTCGTGGAGGATTTCTATATCCGCTGGTTCCCCGAGGTTACGGATGAGCGCCGCCTTTTCGTGCTAAAGTTTTCCGCCTATCTGGTGGGCGCGATTGGCACGGTCATGGCGCTGCTCCTCGCGGCCTTGCCCATCAAGTCCATGATGGTGGTGTGGTCACAGGTCTCCGCTTTGCTGGGCGGTGGTATCGTGGGTGTTTATACCCTGGGCATGTTAACCACCCGCGCCAACGGCGTGGGTGCGGTGGCCGGCGCGGTGGCGAGCGTGATCGTTGCCTTGGCAATCAAGCTCTTCACCCCCCTGCATTGGTCCACCTATCTGCCCATCGCCATCGGCTCCTGCATGGTGGTCGGTTTTATCGTCAGCATCCTCTTCCCAGGCGAGAAAAAGAATCTCACCGGTCTGACGGTTTTCACGCCGCGCGCCACCCCCGCGCCCATCCCGACCAAATAAAACAAAGCCCCGCGCTAACGCGCCTCGGTCCACTCACTGGCCGCGTACTGCTCAGTGAGCGCCTCGACTTCGCCCTCGGCGAAGTCGGGCCAAGGTACGTCCTGCCCCTCAGCCCCGAGCGCCCCGGCCAGCGCGTCGGTGAACGCGCAGTGAAACTCCGCCCAATCGCGCACCTCGGGCGCGGCCGGTCGCCAGATCGAACCTTGGAAAAGCAGGCCCTCCTTGGTGCGTTTCTGGGCGGCACCGGCGATTTTAGCCCCCGACCCAGGGTGCAACACATCGTAGAGTTCGGGGCGGGCAAAGCATACGGTCGGCCCTTTGGTCGCCGGGCAGGCGGCGTCTGCGCCCTCGTCCGCCTCGGACGTTTCGCACCGGGCTTTCAACACCGCAGCTTGCCCGCACGCGCCCAAGGCTTCGACCAGAGCGGCGTGCACCGCGCGGTAGCTCTCAACCGCCCGCGCCGTCTCCAAAGCGTGGCCGCGCGGGATCACCAGCGCGTAGGTCCAGTCTTCACGATGGTCCACCACGCCGCCACCGGTGGGACGACGTATCAACTCCACCCCCTCCGGAGCATCAGCCGGCACTTGCGCGCGCACCCAGGCGATTTTCTGGCTGTAACCAAAGGTGAAGGCCGGACGGTGCCACCCATAGGCGCGAAACCGCGCCCGGCCGCGCCCGGCCTCCGGGTAACGTCGCAGCAGCAAAAAATCCGCCGCCATGTTGCCCGCAGCCGAGTCGGCCCGCAGCGGAAGAAGTTCCAAAATACATTTCATGGGGTGATTCTCGCCTCCGATGAATACATTATCCCTGATTACCCGAGCCTGAAATAGTCCCGCCCCGCCGACCCAAACCTGGCCGACAACTTTGACTTCGTTTAGCAATAATACCTACGACCATTGACGAGTCAATTTGCGGTCTTTTGCATAGAAAATTATTTACGCCAGGCAAATCTACCGGCAAACAAGATAGGTCTTTTACCCCCTTAGTTTATGTCCCAACTCGTTTCCCCTTCGGTCCAGGCTTCTGCGTCTTCACGTGTGGCCGCTTTGCTTGAGAAATATTCCAAGTCCAAAATCAAGAAGGGTGAAGCGTTCATGGCCCGACTCGCCCGCATCGAGGAAATCGAAGTCCGTTTGGGTCAACCCGATTTAAGCGAGAAAGAGATGAAAGAGCTTATTCATCACTGCCATAACCTTTTAAACGAAATCCACTCCATGCACCTGAAGAGTGAAATGCGGGACTTTTATGTGCGCAGCCTGAAGGTGGCCTGAGCCTGAGATTAAAGTTTACGTCGCGTCGGGTGGAACTGCGGGTTGAAGGTGCTCTCGCCGTATCATGCCCCGAACAGAAACCGATCTCCGCGTAGAAATCATGGCCCCGGCGGGTTCCTGGGCCGCTCTCGCCGCCGCGCTTAAGGCTGGAGCCCATTCGGTCTATTTCGGAGTCGGGAAAATCAACATGCGGGCCCGCGCCGCCAATAACTTTGAGCCGGGCGACTTGCGCGAAATCGCCGCCAAATGCCACGCCTTCGGTGCCCGCGCCTACCTCACGCTCAACACCATCCTCTTCGACGAGGAGTTGGCCGAAGCACAAACCGTATGCCGCCTAGCCAAGGCCGCCGGGGTCGATGCCGTAATCGCGGCTGATCCGGCGGTCTTGCAAATCGCCCGCTCCGAGGGCCTGCCGGTCCACCTCTCGGTGCAAGCCAATGTCACCAATCTGGCGGCGGTGAAGTTCTACGCCGGATACGCCGATGTGGTGGTCTTGGCCCGCGAGCTGAGCCTCGAACAGATTCGCGGCATCATCACCGGCATCCGCGAACGCGGCATCACCGGGCCGTCGGGGCAGTTGGTCCGGATCGAAATTTTCGCCCATGGCGCGTTGTGCGTGGCGTTTTCCGGCAAGTGCCAGATGAGCCTCTCGGTTTACGGCCCCAAGGCCTCGGCCAGCCGCGGCGCATGTTTCCAGCCCTGCCGGCGCAACTACCGGGTAACCGACACCGAAACCGGCACCGAACTCGTGCTCGACGGCCACCAGGTGATGTCACCCAAGGATCTCTGCACCCTGCCCTTTTTGGATCAGATTTTGGGCGCGGGCGTAAGCGTGCTGAAGCTGGAGGGACGCGGGCGCGCCGCCGACTACGTCGCCACCGTGGTGCGGGTTTACCGCGAAGCGGTGACGGCCTGGCAGGACGGCACTTTCGCCACCCGCCGCGACACCGGGAAATGGATGACGGAGCTGGATTCGGTTTTTAACCGGGGCTTCTGGCAAGGCGGCTACTACCTCGGCAAACCGCTGGGCGAGTGGACCGCGACCTCACAACCCGCCAGCACGGAGAAAAAAGCCTTCGTAGGCAAAATCACCAAATACTACGCCCGCAACGGCGTGGCGGAGGTTTTGATCAACGCCGAGCCGCTCACGGCCGGAGAGGAAATCTGGATTCTGGGCGAAACCACTGGAGCGCTGCGCCTGCCGGTCACGGAGCTGCGCGTCGGCGATCCCGCCGCCCAGGTCGCGCGGGCCGAGCAAGGCATGGTCGCGGCGTTTCCGGTGGCGGTAAAGGTGCGGGTCGGCGACCAGGTTTACCGGATAGCAGCCGCCGTCTAAACCCGCCCAGCCCGGCCGATCGCGCTTGGCCTTTGGTTTTTCGCCGATGGTTTGGGCTCATGTTTTCCCCCGCTATCGAGAAGCAGCGCCAGCAGCTCTACGCCCACACCGTCGCGCAGATGGAGCAACGCCTGCACGGCGTCACCGAAGCCGCGCCCGCGTTTGCCGCGCTGCGCTGGGGCATGGACGCCATCGACCGTGCCTACGAAACCACCCCGGCCAAGATTCGCGCTCAGGTGGCCTGCCGCGCCGGCTGCGGACACTGCTGCCAGGTCGCGGTGGACGTGCAGGCCCACGAGGTGTTTTTCGCCGCCCAGTTTATCCAGGTTAACTTTTCCCCGGATGCGCTGGCGGAGGTCATTGCCAAAACCGCCGCACGACGCTCGACACTGGCGGCGGCGGCCGGGGCGGGCGTTGGCCAGCGCGACCGCTTCATGCAGGCCTGCGCCCTGCTGCGCGACGGGAGCTGTTCGATCTACACCGGCCGCCCCGAGGCTTGCCGGGTGCATCACGCCAGCGATGCCAGCGTGTGCGCGGCCCACATCGCCGATGCCTCGGTCGATCTCACCAAGGTTTATGTGCCGCCGCTGCGCGCGCGCTTGTTTGCCGTGATGCTTGGTATGGACGAAGCCATCGAGGCCGAGGGTTTTGACGACCGCGCCTACGATTTCGGGGCCGCGCTGCACGAAGCGCTGACCAACAGCCTCTGCCTCGCGCTCTGGTTGCGGCGCAAACCGGCGTTTCCTGATTCCTGCCTGTCGGACAGCGGCGAAGAGTAAAGGCAGGTTTTACAACAAAAGCCCCTGGTCGTCCTGCGCGCCTTCGTCGGCGAGTCGTTTGCGCGCCATCGCGGCATAGTCGGCATTGAGCTCGATGCCGACCGAGCGGCGTCCATTGCGGGCGCAGGCGGCGGCGGTGGTGCCGCTGCCGGCAAAGGGATCGAGCACGCAGTCGCCGTGGCGGGTGGCGGCGAGCACGAGCATTTCGATCAGACGGATCGGCTTCTGCGAGGGGTGGCCGATCTTCTCCTTGGAATTTCCCTTGAGGCTGGGCACGCGGAGGATGTTGGTCGCGTATTTGCCCTTACGCAGGTGGGCCTCGCGCTTGACCGGATCAGGGTAACGTTTGTCGCGCAGGTAGGTCTGGATGGTGGCCTCGTCGTAGGGCACGCGCACGGCGTCTTTGTCGAAAAAAGGCGTGGCGTCGGCGGTTTTGCGCAGAACGAGGATCATCTCGTATTGGGGGGTAAAACTGTCCGAGCGATCATTGTAGCCGACCACGCGGTCCCAAACCACGAGGTCGTGAAACGCCCACTCGCGGCAGAGACGAGAGCAGGCATGCAGCCAGGTGTGCTCGCGTTTGCCGTGCTGGCCGAAAAGGAAAACCAAGCCGTCGTCGCGCAACTTGGGCCGGCAGAGCGCGAGCCATTGATCGAGCCAGTCGAGATAGGCGTCGGGCGTCGCCCATTGGTTGTCCCAGGCCTCGTCGAGCAGAACTTGATAATAAGGCGGATCGGCGATGATAGCTTGAAAATGGGCGTCGGGCAGGCCCGGCACTTCGCGCAAGACGTCGCCTTGAATGATAAGATGGTCGGCGGCGGGAGTGTCCATGTTACAAGAAAAGGCGGAGCGTTGGAGGGAGTGCGGCTCAACCGCGTTTCGGACCCCATTTGCGATCGTTTTTGATTTCGAGGCGCTTGGTCTCCACTTGCAAGCCGGCCACGGCAGGGTGCTGGCTCAAGGGCTTGTAAGCGTCGGGCTGAAAACGAAAGCCGAGCGCGGAACTGACTTCGCCGAGTGCCGCGACCCGGTTTTCAAAAACAAAGCCAAGGTCGAGACGGGTGTCGCCGGGAAACTTGTCGAGCGTGGTTCGCAGCAGGCGTACGAAATCGAGCACCTTGGGGTGGTCGGGATGCAGGAGCCACTGGATGCGTTTGATGTTGGACTGGGTGTATCCGAGCAACGGATAAGCCTCCTTCACGTTAATGCGCGGGCCTTCCTGGCCGACGATGATGGTGCCGAGCACGCAGATGAGGGCGTTTTCCGCCAGATTCGCCCCGTAGGCGGCGAAGGCGTCGGCAAACATGTTGAGCCCGATGGTGGCGTGGCGGGTTTGCAGGCTGAAGGCCATCCACGGGCGGTTGTCTTTTTTCGCCAGTTTCTTTTGCAGCGAACCGGCGATGCCGCAGAGGCGAAACTCGGTGCGGTCGTCCTGCTCCAGCAATTCGCCGACCGGGTAGGTGTCGAGGGCCTCGATCAGGCCGGCATAGGCGTCGAGCGGGTGGCCGGACACGTAAAAGCCGAGCAGCTCCTTCTCGAACTGGAGCAGCGTGGTGGCGTTGAACGCGAGCGTGGTGGTGGGGCCTTTGTTTTTTGGCGAAAGCGCGGGGACGGAAACGGCACCGGCGGCCTTGGCGGGCGAAGCAAACATGTCGCTGGAAGCCGCGGACACGCCCCCGCCGGATCGCAGGGAGACGGGACCGTCCCCGGTGCGCGGACGCGAATGGCGCATCGTGTCGTCCAACTCGCGCCGCAGCACTTCCAGCGGGGGCGGCGGCTGGGGAGTGTCCAATTCCATACCGAAATCGAAGGCGAGGGTTTCGGCCTTGGGCGCGACGTCAGCGGGTTTGGCGGCGGGGGCGTCTTTACGCAGGGCGGGGTATTTGCGCACGAGGTCGGCCAGGGACTCGAGGTGGGCGTCGATCTGTGCGTAAAGCTCCTCACGCCCGGCGCCGGAGTAGTCAAAGGCACCGGTGGCGACGAGGCACTCGACCACGCGTTTGTTAAGAGCGCGGCTATCGACGCGCAGGAGGAAGTCGCGGAAATCGCCGAAGGGGCCGTGCGCCTCGCGCTCGGCGATGATCTTTTGCCCCGCCTGTTCGCCCACGCCCTTGATGCCGGCGAGTCCGAAGCGGATCCAGGCGGAGTCGGCCTTGAACACCGGCGTAAAGGTCTCGCGACTTTCGTTGATGTCCGGACCGAGCACGGTGATGCCCATGGCCTCGGCCTCAGCGATGAAGTGGGCCACCTTTTCCGCGTTGCCCAGCTCGGCGGTCAGCACCGCCGCCATGAACTGCACCGGGTAATTGGCCTTCAGATA
>JAIXRU010000319.1 GCA_027485045.1 Opitutaceae bacterium
TGCGGGATGAGCACGAGGTCTTCGCTGAGGCTGGCGTCGAAGAGGCGGTTATCGACGGGCGTTTTCTGGGCGCGGGGAGTGACGACGCGGAAATCGCGGTTCAGGTCGCGGGGCGGCAGGCGATCCAAGGCGGGCCAGTTGCCGGTGCCGGCGAGGGTAAGGGTCCAGGTGATGGGCTCGCCGAGGGCGGCTTTTTCGGGGACGATTTTGGAGGTGAGGGTGAACTGGCCCACGGCGCCGGAGAAGTCGGCGGGGGCGGGGCGGGGAAGCGGCCGGCTGTTGAGGGTGGCGGGCGCGGTGGTGAGATTGAATTGATCGAGGGTGGTGCCGCCGAAAAGGCCGCCGAAGGAGGATGAGTTTCCGGTGGGGAGGTTGACCGCGATGGTGGCGGGCGGGAAGGGCAGCGGGCCGGAGACAGCGGGGGCGACGACGCGGGTATCGGAGGTGATTATCACGCGGCTCTGGCCGTTGATGGTGGTCTCGTTACCGACGGGTTTGCTCCATTCTTCAGCGATGAACGGGGTGGAGGGCCAGTCGAGCGGGCCGCCGCCGAGGATGCTGTTGGTGAAGTAGCGACGATCCACTTCGATGGTGTGGGTGAGGCGGAAGACTTCGCCGGCCCAGACGGGGGCGGCGGGCGGGGAGAAGCGGGCGGTGATGATCTGGTTGAGGGGGAGACCGGTCTGGCCGACGGTGGCGGGGACGATGTTGAAGCCGGCGGCGGGTATGGTGAGGGTGCCGGCGTCGGTCTCGACGGTGATGGCGGGGATGCGAACCTGACCGTCGGGGCGAAGGGGGCGGACGCGGTAGATGTAGCTGCGGGTGCTTTGGCGCACGGTGCGGGCGCCGGTGCCGAAGTTGAGCACGGTCTGGGAGCCGGAGCGTATGCCGGGTTCGAAGGCGAGGTCGGCAACCGTGGGAACGGGCGGGGGACCTTTGAGCGGTTCGCAGTCCTGGAAAATGAGGGTGAGCTCGGAGAGTTGTTCGCGGGCGAGGTTGCCCGAGGAGGGCTCCCAGCGGACGGACTGGCTGCTGGCGCTGGTCGCAAAGGCGACGAATGCCAGAAGCCAGAAGGACGAAAGGCGAAGGACGAAAGACGAAAAGCGGAGGGCGCGGAGCATCGGGTGTAGGCGGCGAGGGTGGCGAGGGAGAGAGGCGGGTGCTTGGTTTACCAGTCGCGGTTGTTTTTGGGCGGGCCGCGTTCGGTGCCGGGGGGCTTTTCGGCTTCCTGCATGAGCTGGTAGAGGCGGGAGGGGGAGTCGGAGTCGCGCACGCGTTCGAGTTTTTGGCGGGGGAGGGCGAGGGCGGGGTCGGGCTGGGCTTCGTCTGGGGCGGGCTCGTCGGGCTGGCCGGAGGCGGAGACGCCGCCTACGCGCTGGGTGGAGTCTTTGGGGGGCTTGGCGTCTTTGGGGGGCGGGGCGGGCGGGTTGTTGTCTTTGCCTTCGGGTTTGAGATCGCCGAGGGCTTCCTGGGCGGCGGAGGCGGGTTTGGTGTCGGACTGGGCGCGTTTGTCGTCGCCGGGCGCGCTGCTCTCCTTGGCGTCTTTTTTCTCGCCGTCCTTGGGGTCTTTTTCGGAGGGGCTGGGCTGGCCTTCGCCGGACTGTTTTTTGTCTTCGTCGGATTGTTGCTGTTGGTCGGGGGGTGGTTGCTGGTCCTCGTTTTTGGGCGGGTTGAGCAGGTTTTGGAGGCGGATGCGCAGTTCGCGCCATTCGGCGGCGTTGCGGTCGGCGGCTTCGCCTTGGTCGACGGCGGCGAGGGCGTCGAGCAGGGCGCCGCGCGGCATGGGTGGGGAACCTCGATCATGGGCTTCGCCGCGCACGATGGTGAGGCGGGCGAGGCGGCCGAGTTCGCGCGGGTCGGGGGTGGGGGAGGCGGCGAGTTCGCCGACGAGATCGACGATGGGGTCGAAGCGCGGCGCGGGCGTATCGGCCGGTGCCGGGGCGGCTTGGCCTGGGGCCGGGGCCTGGGCCAGGGCGGAGGTGAGCGTGGCCTGGATGAGGAGAAAGGCGAGGAGGGAGGGGGCGACGGGGGAGTTGCGCACGGCCCGGAGGACGCGGGCGGCGGGCGAGATGGGGAACTCCCTGACGAGGGCGAGGGCGAGCAGCAGGAGGGCGGGGGCGAGGAACCAGGTGAACAATTCTTCGCGACGGGGGGCGGCGTTTTCGGTCGTGCGGGTGGAGCGTCCGCGGGCGACGGTCTCGCGAAGCAAGGCGGGCAGGTCGAGCCAGGTGGAGGCGTCGCGGTAGGCGCCGTCGCTCAGGCGGGCGAGTTCCTGGAGGGTGGAGGCGTCGAGGCGGGTGAGCACGGCCGCGCCGCGGGAGTCTTTGATGAGGCCGCCTTTGGCGTCGGGGACCATGGCGCCGGCGGCGGTGCCGAGGCCCAGGGTGATGATGCGCACGCCGCGTTCGGAGAGTTTTTTGGCGACCGGTTTCCAAGCGGGGTCCTGGGCTTCGCCATCGCTTAGGATGATCAGGTAACGGTCCGCCACGGGCAGGACTCCGGGGGCGGGGGCGACGACGGGGCCGAAGGCGTCGTCGGCGACGGCAAGCAGGGCGGCGAAATCGCTGCCGCCGGCGGGAATCATGTCCGGGCCGAGCTCGTCGACGAAGGTGCGGAAGATCTCGTAATCGACGGAGAGGGGGCTTTGCAGAAAGGCCGAGCCGGCGAAGGGGAGGAGGCCGAGGCGTTCGCCCTTGAGCTCATCGGCCAGACTGCGAACCAGCAGACGGGCGCGATCAAGGCGGGTGGGGGGCACGTCGTCGGCGAGCATGGAGCGGGAGACGTCCACGGCGACGAGCACGTCCCGCGCCTCGGTCTGGGCGGCTTTGCCGATCTCCGCGCCTTGGGGGCGGGCGAGGGCGGTCAAGAGGCAGGCGAGGGAAAGGACGAGGGCGACGGCGCGGGCGCGGGGGGCGGAGCGGCCTTTTAGGACGGAGAGCGAGTCGGCGCTGAGGCGTCCGCGCAGGATGCGCGGGTAGGGCGAGGCGGAGGCGGCGCGGGCCGGGCGCAGGGCCACAAACAGAAGCCCGAGCGGGGCGAGCAGGAGCCAGAGGAGTTGCGGGTGGGCGAAGGTCACGGCGGGTGCGGGCTAGGCGCGGGGGCGGCGCAGGATGGCGGGGGTGGCGAAGGCGAGGAGCAGGGCGGCAGCTCCGGCGGGCCAGAGGTAGAACTCGGTGGCGAGCACGAGCGGGGTTTGGTCGAAGGTGATTTTTTGGGCGCGGTCGATCTCGGCGAAGGCCTCCGAGGTCGTCACGGGGTCGTCGGCCCGGAAGAAGCGTCCGCCGGTGGAGGCGGCGAGTTCGCGGATGGCGTTGGTATCAAGATCGGACATACGGCGGCTGGTGCCGGTGCGGCGGCCTTGTTCGTCGAGGATGGGGAAGGGCACTAGTCCGTCGCGGCCCACGCCGATGGTGTGCACGGGAATGCCGCGGGCTTTGGCGAGGGCGGAGGCTTGTTCGGGGGTGAGCTGGCCGCGGTTGTTGGCGCCGTCGGTGAGGAGGATGACGAAGGCTCCGGCGCGGCGGGCGCTGTTGGCATCGCGTCCGCGGGTGAGGCGGGTGAGGGCGAGGCCGACGCCATCGCCGATGGCGGTGCCGTCCTCGATCAGGCCGATGCGGAGGCGGGCGAGCTGGCGGGCGAGCCAGGCGTGGTCGTGGGTGAGGGGGGCGAGGGTGTAGGCGCGGCCGGAAAAGGCCACGATGCCGATGCGGTCGTCGGGGCGCTGGCGGATGAAGGCTTCCAGGATGGGCTTGAGGGCGACGAGACGGTTGACCGGGCGGCCGTCCACGATGCTGTCCTCGGCATACATCGAGGTGGAGAGATCGATGGCGAGGACGAGGTCGTAGCCCTCGCCGCGCAGCACGCGGCGGTCGTCGATGCGTTGGGGACGGGCTAGGGCGACGGCGAGGCAGGCGGCGGCGATGTAGGCGAAACTTACCGGCCAGCGCAGGGGCGGGGTGCGGCGGGGGGCGGACCAGGCGGCGGCACCCGGTATGAGCAGGACCGATACGGGACGGCGGCGGCGGAGCAGGCCGATGAGCGGCAGGAGGAGCAGGGCGGCCAGCCAGAGCGGCTGGGCAAGCTGGTATTCGCCCCAGAGCGGGAGAGGGGAAAACAGGATGGCACTCATCGGCGGGCGCTTTCGCGGCGGCGGAAGAAACGGATGAGGGCTTCGAGCCGGTTTTGGTCGGTGCCGAAGGTCTGGCGGCCGAAGGGGTCGGGGAACCAGGTGGCGAGGGAGGCGTCGCGGACTTCGCGCCAGCGGGCGTGGGCTTCGCGCTCGGCCTGGCCCTGGCCGAGGGTAACGAGCTGGTTGGTGAGCGGGTCGTAGGCGGAGAGGGGGCGTTTGGTTTCCGGGAAGGCGCGGTCCCAGGGATCGTCCACGCGCAGGCCGAGCAGGGTGCAGCGGCGGGAGAAGGCGGCCCAGCCTTCGGGCACGGGGCGGGCGGGATGGTCGGAGAGCCACACGACGATGCTGTGGCGGGGCACGAGGCTGGAGAGGGCGGAGAGGGGAATGCGAGTAACCCCGGCTTCCACGGGGGGTGGCGGCGGGCCCGCGAAGAGCTGGGCGGCGAGGTGGTGGATGGGGCCGCGGCCATGCACCGGCGGATAAAACACCGGGCCGTCGGGGCGGAGGTGGGCGAGGCCCACGCGGTCGCGGTTGACCGAACCGAGCAGGAGGAGCAGGCCGGCCAACTCGAGCAGGGCTTCGCGGCGGGTGACGTCGGCGGAGCCGAATTGCAGGGAAGGCGAGTCCTCGAAGACCAGCAGGACGGTGACCTCGCGTTCCTCGACGAATTTTTTGCGGTAGGGTTCGCCGAGGCGGGCGGTGACGTTCCAATCGATGTCGCGCACGTCGTCGCCGTAGGCGTAACGCACGACCTGGTCGAACTCCATGCCCCGGCCGCGAAAGGCGGAGCGGTAGCCGCCGCCGAGGGAGGTTTCGACGGCGTGGCGCAGGCGCCATTCCAAGCGCCGCAAGGCCGCGAGCGGCGCGGAGCTGGCGGTGGACGGAGTGGGAATGGCGGCGGGCATGCGGTGAGACCTCAGTTGGCGGCGCAAATCCCAGATCCCAAGCGAGCAAATCCCAAGAGGATCAGCGTTGGCATGCGGTATTGGGGATTTGGTCGCGTGAGGTTTTGAATTTATCCGGCTTGTTTACGCGGCGGCAGACGGCATGGGGGTCTGGGCCAGGACTTGGGCGACGATGCTGTCGGTGCTCAGGTTTTCCGCCTCGGCCTCGTAGGTCAGGCCGATGCGGTGGCGGAGCACGTCGGGGGCAAGTTCCTGCACCAGGACGGGAGCGACGAAGTCTTGCCCGCGCAGCCAGGCGAGGGCCTTGGCGGCTTGGTAGAGGGCGAGCGAGGCGCGGGGTGAGGCGCCGTAGGATACGTGGCGGGGTTTGCCGCCGGGGGTGGTTTTGGCGAGGTCGCGGGTGGCGCGGACCAAGGCGAGGATGTAGGCTTGCACGGCGGGGGCGACGTGCACGGCGTCCACGGCGGTACGCAGGCTGAGCAGCTCTTCGCCGCTGGAGACGGGCACGAGGGCGGGGGATTTGGTGACCTGGCCCCAGCGGGACATCATGGTGGTCTCGTCGGCGAGGGTGGGGTAGTCTACGAGGAGTTTGAAAAGGAAGCGGTCGGTCTGGGCCTCGGGGAGCGGGTAGGTGCCCTCTTGTTCCACGGGGTTTTGGGTGGCCATGACGAAAAAGGGCTTGGGCAGGGGGTGGGTCTGGCCGCCGAGGGTGACCTGGCGTTCCTGCATGGCTTCGAGCAGGGCGGATTGGACCTTGGCGGGGGCGCGGTTGATTTCGTCGGCGAGGACGAGGTTGGCGAAGATGGGGCCGCGGTGGGGGGCGAAGGCGGCGTCTTTGGGGGAGAAAATCATGGTGCCGACCACGTCGCTGGGGAGCAGGTCGGGGGTGAACTGCACGCGTTCGCACTGGACGCCGAGGGCGGTGCCGAGGGATTTGACCAGGAGGGTTTTAGCGAGGCCGGGCATGCCTTCCAGCAGGACGTGGCCGTTGGCCAGCAAGGCGAGGAGCAGGCGTTCGATGACGTCGTGCTGGCCGATGACGGCCTTGGCGATTTCTGCGCGGATTTTTTCAGACCAAACGGGACCGGTAAGCATGAGGACGATGGGTGGAGGAAGTTTTTGGGACTCGCGCGGAAGGCGAGGGTTGCGTTTTTTGGGACGTAAAGAGTCGAACGATGGATTTACCACTACAAATCAAAGAACGCCTCGACGCGCTGGGCGTGTTGGAGAGCGATGTGGAGGAGGTGTTTATTCGTGGTTCGGGTGCGGGTGGGCAAAAGATTAACAAGACGGCTTCTACGGTGGTGTTGCGGCACAGGCCGAGCGCCACCGACGTGCGCTGTCAGCAGGAACGCAGCCAAGCCGCGAACCGTCTGCTGGCTTGGGAACTTTTTTGTGAAAAACTGGAAACGCGTCTGCGCGCCGCCGAGGCGGAACGGGCGGCGGAGCGGGCTAAGGTGCGACGGGTCAATCGGAAGCGGAGCGCGCGTCAAAAGGCTTTGCTGGTGGAGGGTAAACGGCGGCGGGCGGAAACCAAGGCGGGGCGGCGTGATCCTTAGGCGTGGGGCGGCGGAAGCGGACGGAAGACGGAGGTCGGAGGACGGACGGCGGATGAGGGACGACGGACGTCGGAGGACGGAACCGGAAGGGATAAACCGCTAATGCAGCGGCTCAATGAGCGCTGCTGGGGCGAGTGGTTTCGCGGGGCGAAACCGTGGGGTGTCGATGGTTCGGCCAATGGCCTCAGGGGGCGGACTTTTTCTGATGGGGTCCGGGGGATGGATTGTCGCCCGGACCGGGGCGGACTCAGGCTAGCTTGGCTTGGATGACTTTGCTGGCGGCGCCGAAATCGATGAGGCCGGCTTCTGGGCTTTGTTTTAGGGCGGCGACGACTTTGCCCATTTCTTTTTTGGTGGTGGCTCCGGTGGCGGCGATGGCGGCATCGACCAGGGCGGCGACCTTGGCGGCGTCGAGGCCGGCGGGCAGGTATTTTTCGAGGATGGCGATTTCGGCCTCGTTGGTGGCGACGAGGTCGGCGCGGCCGCCTTTGGTGAACTCGGCGTTGGCGTCCTGGAGGTTCTTCACCGCTTTGCGCAGGGTGGTGAGGACGAGGGCGTCGTCGATGGGCTTGGCCAGGTCCATGGAGGCGCGTTGCACGGCGGCGTCCGCCGTGCGCAGGCTGGTGGCGCGGGCGGAGTCTTTGGCTTTCATGGCGACGATGATATCGGCGCGCAGGGTCTCGTAGATCGTGGGCATGGGAGGGGCAGGCTGCGCGGCGGGTCAGCGGGTGTCGATGGTGGAAGCAGGCGGCAGGGGACGATCGTGGCCGAGGGCGAATTCGCTGAAGTCGTTTACGATGTCGGCGTAGGGGCGGTCTTGTTTGTAGATTTGCAGGATGCGGCCGTGTTCGGCGTCGGAGGTGGGGAAAATGCGCGGGGGTTCGCCGGGCAGGAAGATGCCGGTGTAGGCGCGGTGGCGGTCGGTGAGGCGGCGGATGACGAGCACGATCACACAGGCTGCATGGGGGCGGTGAAAAAGCGAACGGGCCCAGCGGCCCGGCCGCTGGCGGCTCGGCGCGGCCGGGTCAGCTCCAGGCGTAGTTAAAGCTTATGCTGATGCGTTCCTCGGGGGTGCGGTTTTGGGAGACCTCGTGGCGCAGCCAGCTCTCGAAGAGGAGCACGTTGCCGGCCTCGGCGGGGTAGGTGGTGTGGAGGTGGTTGGAGGCGTCGGCGTTGGGCAGCTTGGGCGGGGCGGCCATGAGGGAGGAGAGGCGGGGGTCTTCGAACTTGAGGCCGGGGCAGCCAAGGGGAGTGACGACGTAGTAGGTGCCGCTGATGAAGCTGTTGGGGTGCAGGTGCATCGAGTGGCTGGCGGTCTCGGGCATGATGTTTACCCAGCAATCGGTCATGTGGATCTCGCGCTGGCGCAGGTCCATGTCGAGGGCCTTGGCGAAGGCGCGCACGTGACGCTGGATTTTCTTTTCCAAGCCTTCGAAGGTGCTGGAAAACTGATGGAGCCGATTCATCGAGGCGTAGCTGGTATAGCCGCCGGGGTAGTTTTTCTTGGACCAGGCGCGGCCCTCGTCGTCGTAGTCGCGCAGTTGGCGGCATTCGTGGGCGAGCTCGGTGTTGAAA
Organism: Opitutaceae bacterium; assembly: GCA_027485045.1. Lineage (GTDB taxonomy): Bacteria > Verrucomicrobiota > Verrucomicrobiia > Opitutales > Opitutaceae > IMCC26134_A. Next base: position 8,169 of record JAIXRU010000319.1, read on the forward strand.
CGAGACAGGCCGGAGGCTTGCAGCGGAGAGCTGTAGATGCGGGTGGGAAACCAAGTGTGGATGGGCGAGGGCGTGGTGGTGGCGGTTTTGGGCATGATGGGAGCGAGGGACGAAGGAGGGTCGAAGTCGGAGGGAGCGAATGACGAAGGAGAGGATAGGGCTGTTGGAGCGAGGAAGTCTGGCGGGCGATAAAGATAAGGAAATGTCGAAAAAAAAGCTTGTGGGGAGGGTGCATGTGGCCAAGGTTGGCCACATGAAATCCAAGAAGGTGATTGCGCCCTTATTGAAGGCGATGGACGAAGCGGGTGAAGATAAGTTGGAAGAGACCCCGGCGGCGCTGCGCAAACGCGCGAGCGTGAGCGTGCGCGAGGCGAAGGACCAGTTGTCGGCACTCTTGCAACGGGTCGCAGACGGCGAGGAAATCGTGGTGACAAGCGATGGTCAGCCGAAGGCGATGTTGGTAAAATTCCGCCCTATCATGGGCGGTAAACCGTGGCGAAACCTAGGGGCATTTCTGAGCGATCAGCCGATGGGGCCGGACTCGACCGAGGCGGTGCGGGCGGAGCGCGATGCGCGTTACTAGAAGAAGTTACCCAAGCGAATATGTATATCGACACCTGCGTGGCGGTGAAGCTCTACACCCGGGAGCCGGACTCGGAGGCTTGTCAGCGAATCGCGAGCGGGCAGCGCTTGGTGTCGTCGGAGTTACTCTATACGGAACTCTGGTCGGCGCTGCTGGCGAAGGAGCGCAACAAGGTGATCACGCCTGCGTTGAGGCAGCGGGTCTGGCAGCTTTTCGAGCAGCACCTGTTGGATGACGTGATCGAGTTGGTGGCGCTGGACGGCCACGTGGTGCGGGAGGCTGCCGAAGTGATGGCGAGGGTGCATCCGCACGTGCCGCTTCGCACTTTGGATGCCATACATCTGGCGACTTATTTGGGGATCGAGGCGGGGGCCTTGTTTACCAAAGACAAACGCATGATCGAGGCGGCTCGACGTCTGGAGCTGCCGCTGGCGGATTAGGCAAGGGAAGGGGACCAAGCCGGAGCACGCGGGATGCGTGCGCGCTCCGGACCTTAACTGCGCGAAGCGTTTATTACAGCTTCGCGTAGGGGAGTGGGTATTTCTCGGCCAGAGTGGCGACGAGTTTTTTGGCGGTTTCGAGGGCGGCGGGTTCGCGGTCGGTGCTGATGGCTTTGAGCACGGTGTCGATGGCCTCGGCGATCACGTCCATATCGGCCTCGATCAGGCCTCTGGTGGTGACGGCGGGAGTGCCGAGGCGGATGCCGGAGGTCTGGAACGGAGAACGCGTCTCGAAGGGAACGGTGTTCTTGTTGCAGGTGATGTGGGCCAGATCGAGGGTCTCCTGGGCCTTTTTGCCGGTGAGCTCGGGCAGGTTGTGGCGCAGGTCGACGAGGAAGAGGTGGTTGTCGGTGCCGCCGGAGGCAATTTTATAGCCGCGCGCGGTGAATGCGGCGGCGAGGGCGCGGGAGTTGGCCACGACTTGGTTGGCGTAGGTTTTAAAGGAGGGCTTGAGACACTCGGCGAAGCACACGGCCTTGGCGGCGATGATGTGCATGAGCGGGCCGCCCTGGCCGCCGGGGAACATGGCGGAGTCGATGGCTTTTGCGTGGGCCGCCTTGCAGAGGATGAGACCGCCGCGAGGACCGCGCAGGGTTTTGTGCGTGGTGGTGGTGACGAAATCGGCGTGGGGGACGGGTGAGGGGTGGACGCCGGCGGCGACTAGGCCGGCGATGTGGGCGATGTCGGCGAAGAGGAAGGCACCGACCGAGCGGGCGATCTCGCCCATGCGGGCGAAGTCGATGACGCGGGAGTAGGCGGAGGCGCCGACGGTGATCATGGCGGGTTTCTCGCGCAGGGCGACGGCGGCGAGCTCGTCGTAGTCGATCAGGCCGGTGTCTTCGCGCACGCCGTATTGGACGAAAGAGTACTGTTTGCCGGAGAAGTTGGCCGGGTTGCCGTGGGTGAGGTGGCCGCCGTGGCTGAGGTTCATGCCGAGGATCTTGGCTCCGAGGGGAAGGACGGCGGTGTAGACGGCGAAGTTGGCCTGCGAGCCGGAGTGGGGCTGGACGTTGGCGTGCTCGGCGCCGAAGAGGGTCTTGGCGCGGTCGATGGCGAGTTGCTCGACCTTGTCGACGTGTTCGCAGCCACCGTACCAGCGTTTGCCGGGGTAGCCTTCGGCGTATTTGTTGGTGAGCACGCTGCCTTGGGCCTCCATGACGGCCGGGTAGGTGAAGTTTTCGGAGGCGATGAGCTCGATGTGGCTCTCCTGACGGGCGCGTTCGGCGGCGATGAAGCCGTAGATCTCGGGATCGAGTTGCTGGAGGGAGGATGCGTTCAGGGACATTGGGAAAAGCAGTAGTCGATGGTTTGGGGGAGGAACGTCAAGCGGGCTGAATAAAAGGCACGAAAAAGCCCCGGGCTGGGCGGGCCACGGGGCTGGGGTTTGGTGCTGCGAGGCGGGGACTTTTAACGATATTCTTCGCCGGTGAGGGCGTTGATGATCTTGAAGTTTTCCAGATGGTAGGCGGGGTCGGCGCGGAAGGCCAGCTTCACGCCGTAGTCGCGTTCCATGCGCACGAGCAGGTTGGCGTCTTCGCTGCGCAGGCGCTCGAGGATGCCGGGGTGCACCATGACGCGGAGCTGATATTCTTTGCCGTCTTTGCGCGCAACGAGGCGGCGGATGACGGCGCTGAGCTTGCGTTGCAGCTCCACGCTCATGGTGGTGGCGCTCTTCACGATGCCGCGGCCACGGCAGTAGGGGCAGTCGGTGTAGAGATTCGATGAGAGCGACTCCTGCTGGCGCTGGCGCGTCATCTGGAGGATGCCGAGCTGGCTGATGGGGAGGATGTGGTTCTTGGCCTTATCGGAGGCCATGAGCTCGACCATCTTCTCGTACACGGCGTTCCGGTGGCGCCGCTCCTTCATGTCGATGAAGTCGATGATGATCAGGCCGCCGAGGTTGCGCAGGCGGATCTGGCGGGCGGCCTCGACCGCGGCCTCCAGGTTCACCGCGTAAATCACGTTCTTCTCGTCGCCGCCGCGGTTCTTGTGGGAGCCGGTGTTGACGTCGATCGCGATGAGGGCCTCGGTCTCGTCGATGATGATCTCGCCGCCGCTGGGCAGGGGCACCTTGCGCTGGCCGGTCTGCTCGATCTGACGCTCGATGTTGAAGCGCTCGAAGATCGGGATGCTGTCCTTGTAGAGGGCGATCTTGCCGGCGCTGCGCTTGGAGATCTGGCCGACCAGCTTCTGCGTGCGCTCGTGGTCCTCGGGGCGGTCGACCAGCACGCGGTCCACCTCCTCGGTGAGGAAGTCCCGGACGGTGCGCTCGACGAGGTCGGGCTCCATGTACAGGCACGCCGGGGCGCGGTCCGACTTCATCTTCGCCTGAATCTCCTCCCAGGTCTTGAGCAGGAGGTGCAGGTCGCGGACGAAGTAACGGGCCTTCTTGCCCTCGCCGGCGGTGCGGACGATCACGCCCACGCCTTCCGGCAGGGTGAGCTCGTTGATCAGGCCCTTGAGCCGCTTGCGCTCGTGCGGGTCCTCGATTTTCCGCGAGATGCCGCACCCGTCGCTGAACGGGGTCAAAATCAGGTAACGGCCGGGGATGGACAGGTTGGTCGTCGTGCGCGGGCCCTTGGTGCCGATGGGGCCCTTGGTGACCTGGATGACGATCTCGCTGCCCGGCGGGTAAAGGCTGGGGATGTCCTTGACGGTGGGCTCGGCGGAGCGCTCGGGCGCGTTCTTGCGGCGGTTGACGCGGACGACCTCGACCGACGAGTCCGTGGCCGCCGGGAGCATATCCCAGTAGTGGAGGAACGCGTTCTTGGTGAAGCCGATGTCGACGAAGGCGGCCTTGAGGCCGGGGTCGAGGTTCTTGACCCGGCCCTTGTAGATGGCGCCGACCATCCGGTGGTCGGATTCGCGCTCGATCTCGAACTTCTCGAGGCGGCCGTCGACCAGGAGGGCGACGCGCTTCTCGAGTGGCTCGGAGTTGATGATCAGCTCGCGGTAGGCGCCGCGTTCCTTCTGGAAGACGGCGAGGATCTTCTGGAGCAGGGGCCGCTGGCGCGAGCGCTCGGCGGCGCCGGCCTTCAGTTCCTCGGGATTGACGGGCTGGACTTCGGGGGTGGCCGGCGGGTTGGCCAGCTCCTCGTCGTATTGGCGCGCGGCGTCAGGCGCGGCGTCGCGGGGCGTTTGTTCGCTCATGGGGGGTGTCTTTCTGTGTTGGCGGCGGCCCCCAGGGTGCGGTGGTTGCGGCGCAGGAGATTCCGGCAGGGCGGTCGGTGGCGCGGGGCGGGTGGTTCATGCGAACTCCCTCCGGAAGCGCCAGACGCTCTGGACCAGTCCTTGCAGCATGCAGCAACTAAGCACAAAGGAGCCACCGTAGCTGATGAAGGGAAGCGGTATGCCCGTGATGGGCACCAGCCCGATGGTCATGGCGATGTTCACGAACACGTGCACCCCGAAGAGCGCCGTCACGCCGATGGCGAGCAGCGTCCCCAGCCGATCCCTTGCGGAATCGGCGATGCGTATGCCGTTGAACAACACTATCCCAAACAGGCCCAGGACCGTGAGGCTTCCCAGAAATCCTTTTTCCTCCGCGATGACCGCGAAGATGAAATCGTTGTGCGCGACGGAGCGCGGCAGGTAGCCGAGCTGCGCCTGCGTCCCCTCCGTCCAACCCTTCCCCGCCAACCCCCCGCTGCCCACCGAGATCAGCGATTGCCGCTGGTTCCAGCCGATGCCGTTCGGGTCGTACTTGTCCGGGTTGATGAAGCTCAGCAGCCGGTTGCGCTGGTAGTCGTGCAGCGGCAGGCGGAACCAGGTCGAGTCCTCGAAGGCGCCCTTGTCCCGCGAGAAGGACTTCGCGTTCGCCTCCATGTAGGCGACGTACCGGCTGGTGTCCCACGCGACCGCCCCGACGAGGAGCAGGAACGCCCCCAGGGCACCCGCGAAGAAGCGCGGGGACAGGCGGGAGACGTAGAGCATCGAGAACACCATCGGGGGCAGCACAATCGCCGACTTCAAGTCCGGCTGAAGCAGGATAAGGATCATCGGCAGACCCACCGCAAGGGCCAATTTCCCCAGCGCGCCGAGCGACTGCGTCACGGTGCCGATCCGCGAGCGCGTGAGCACGCCGGCGACGATCAGCAGCACGGCCACCTTGGCGGTTTCCGAAGGCTGAAACGAGAAAGGCCCCAGCGGGATCCACCGTTGGGCGCCCCAGCGAGAGGCCGCCTCGCCCGAGATGCCCGGGATGAGCACGATCACGAGCGGCACGAGGCACAGCAGGTAGAAGCCGTGCGCCACCCGCAGCCAGAAACGGTAGTCGATCAGCGACACCACCAGGTACACCCCGGCGCCCAACCCGAGAAATACCAACTGCTTGAACCAGTCCTGCCGGAGCCACGACGCCGTCGCGGCCTGGGGGATCGAGTGCTGGGCGGAGTAGATGAACGCCACGCCGACCGCGCCCAGCGCCAGCAGGGCGGCCGGCGTCAACCAGTCCCAATGGGAGCGGGTGGCCGGCCGGAGGAGGCGGGCCAGCTCGGCGGCGGCGGCGGACAGGCGCACGGGGGGAGGAGGGTCCGCCGGGCGGGCCCGGGGGGGTTAGAAGGCGGAGCCGTCCGCCTTGGTGCCGCAGAACGACACCTGGATCCCCAGTTCCGCCGCGAGCGCGGCCTTGGCGTAGAGGGCCAGGTCGGCGGCACGGGCGTCGTTGGCGTAGGCCACCTGCAGGTGGTTGGCCTGGTGGCGGGCCATCATCTGGTCGCGCGTCACCCCGTAGGTCACGGCGTGCATGATCGGCCATTGCGGCGTGGTCTCGCGCCAGCGGCGCTCGGTTTCCTCGCGGGGCAGGGTGACGACGCGGGCGCGGCCGAGATCCATCCGCAGGCGTCCGCCGGCGACGAAGATGCGGCTCCAGACGATCTCCCCGGGGCGGGCGATGCCGCGGACCGTGCCGCCGCCGAGGCGGAAGTACATCGGGGGCTGGCGGAGCGAGTCGGTGCCGCGGTAGCCGCCGATGTGGTGGGCGGGCGGGGCGGCGCCGGAGATGAGGAACACCCAGACGTAGTCCGGCACGGTGCCACTGCGGTCCTGATCGCCCCAGCGGAGGTCGTGGAGCGTGTTCTCGACCGGTTGGTCGAGCGCCGCGTGGACGCGCTGGGTGAACAGGCCGTCGAGCCCGGCGCATTCGTCGACCTCGTTGAAGTGGGTGAACGGCTGGCCGGGGCGGATGACCTTGCCGGCGGCATTGCGCACCGGGGGGCGGTCGGCGTTGTTGAGCAGGCCCTCGGCGAGATCGCTGGCGGGCAGGAGGTCCTTCAACCCCTGCTGGTACTGGATGCCTAGCGCGTCGCAGCCGAACTCATCGGCCAGGCGCGCGGCGGCGAGGTAGGTCCGGCACTGCCAGAGCACCTGGTTCTCCGTGAGCTCGGTGGCCTCGTCCTTGCCCAAATGGAACTTCATCCCCTTGCGTTGGAGCCAGTTGAACGTGGCGCGCGCCTCCTCCTCCGGGATCGCCGTGGCCGCCGCGTAGAGGGCGGACTGCGAGAGGCGCTCCTTGTACACCCCGAGCGGGAAGAGCAGCTCGTCCGGGATGATGGCGTTGTACATCCCCATGCAGCCTTCGTCGAAGACGCCGAGGATCGCCTTCCGCGTGCGCAACTCTTCCGCGAGGCGCCGGGCCAGCGCGGTGGCCCGCGCCGGGACCTTCGCCCGCGCGAACGGCCGCACGTGCGGGGTCGCGTGGCGGACGCGGCCGGTGCGGAGCCACTGGCGCAGCCCGCGGAGGAAGAAGGCGTCCTCGAACCGCTCGCTCCAGAGCGTCGAGTAACGGACGCCCGCCTTGGTGAGGGAGCCGTTGAGGTTCAGCATCCCGACGAGGCCTGGCCAGGTGCCGCTCCAGTTCGCGACGGTCAGGATGGGGCCGCGGTGGCTGATGAGGCCCGCGAGCACGTGGTGCGAGTACTGCCAGACGGCCTCCGCGACGATGAGCGGGGCGGTGGGGTCGAGGCGTGCGAACACCTCCATCCCTTCCTTCTGCGAGGCAATGAAGCCGTGGCGCCGTTTGGGGTCGTAAGGGTGGGCGCGGACGAGGCGGGCGCCGTGCGCCGCGAGGGCCGCCCCGAGCGCCTGCTCCATCGCGTGCTGCGCGGGCCAGCAGACTTCGTTGGCGGACTGGCGGAGGTCGCCGCTGGCGACGAGGTAGACTTTCATCGGGAAGGGAAAAGCGGAGGTCGGCGGGTGGACAGCGGAGAGTTCGTCGTCCGCTCCCCCGGGCGGCAACAGCAGAAATCGCCCGCCGCGGCGCTGCCTCCGTCTGGCGGCCAGCGTCGGGCCCGAGGAGGTTGGCCGCAAAAGGCGCAAAGGGTCGAATCCGCGGTCGGGGCCGTGCGTGGCGTCCATAGACGCCGCGATACTCCATCACGGGAGCCGTCAAAGCCGGGGCTCGAGCCAAGGTGCTCTCGACCGCGCAGCCGTTCGGGCATGAATCCCTCAAGGCTTTGGTTCGAATCCCTGCCCTCCGAGCGCTCGCCCTAAAAACTCCGCGGCGTCTATGGACGCCACCAGCAGCGTCATCCA
>JAIXRU010000098.1 GCA_027485045.1 Opitutaceae bacterium
CTCGCCCAGCTCGCGGGCCAGACGCAGCTCCTCAATTTTATCCTTGGACCTAAGCGCCGCACGAATCCGTCCCTGTGCCGCCGCGTAATCCACCACACTCACATCGGTAAAAATCGCCACCGCCCGAGGCGGACACCCTGCCGCGACGATCTCTCGCCACGCGTCTGTCAGCTCGGGATGTGCATCCAGACACATCACCCTGAGTATAAAACGCAGTTCCCCGAAAAGAGCCCCCGTCCACTCCGGCCGATAGATCAAAGGATTTTCCAACGCATAAGGCTTCTCGTGCGGATCGCTGAGCCAAGCCGTAGTCGCGTTATCCCCATACATATCCTTGCGCACCGGCAGACGCCTGAGCGCGTAACGCTCCGGTCCCCCCGGCGTGCCGGGCTTCTGGTTCCACAACCGCTGTCCTTCGACCGACAAAACAAAATCAAGCAACGCCCGCGCCGGCTCAGGATGAGGCGCCCCTCTCAACACCCCGATCGGGTCCACCGAGTACACCGTGCCGCCTGCCGGGGATACATAGGCCACCCGTTCGCTGCCCGACCGCCGTGCGAGCGACTCCACTTGCTGCCGCCCATAAAAATCAATGCCCATGCCGACCGCGCAGTTACCCGCCGCCACATCAATCGGAACCTTTTGCGCGTTATCCGTAAAATACCGGGAGTTCGCGGCGATTTGCAGCAGCAGCCGCAAACCTTCACTCCACCCCTCGGCCACCGCCGCCTGCTCGACCTTGGGCAACGCGCTCAATTCCCCGCCCCTGGCCGCCGCCAAACGCGCATCCACCACGGCATGCATGCGCTGCTGCACCACGATTTCGAAAGCCTTGTTCATCGACCCGCTCTTGGTCGGATCCGCCAGCGCCACTTCCCCCAGGTAGCGCGGATCCGTCAAATCCGCCCAAGCCTTCGGAGCCGGCACTCCCAACCGGGCCAGGACGTCGTGGTTGTAAACGATCCCAAACGAACTCAACACCGCCCCCGTCCATCGTCCTCCCTCATCTCGAAAATCGTCTCCCGCATAGCGCAAGGGCACGATTTCCTCGCGCATCCATTCAGGCGCGGGCGCACCGCTCGCCACCATCGGCACCAGCCGGCCGGCCCGCGCCTGCGAAACAAAATCAAAGGTACCTCCACCGAAAAACACGTCGATGCCGCACCCCACCTCCGAAGCCAAAAAAGCCGCCCTCGCCTCCTTCGCCTCGGCCGACGCGTCCGGCCTCAATCGACCATTGGCAAACCCCGCCTCCACCTCGGTACTCCATTTGCGCCCCAGCTCGCCGGTCCAGAAATTCCGAAACGCCGCGCTGTATTCACCCTCCAGGTAGCGCGTGATCTCGCTCGTCCCGCCGAGCAAGCGCCAATCCATGCGCACCTCTCGTCCCAGTCGCGAACGATACCAGTTGCGAAACGCAGTCTCAAACTCGTAGCGGATGGCCTCGTTGTGCGGTGAGATAATCACCACCGTATCCGTTTCTCCAGACACCACCGGAGCCTCGCTGCCCGGCCGCAACGCGAAGGGCAGCACCAGCACCGCAGCCAGCAAAAGAAACAATGCCCCGTTTCGCATCATCGCGCTTAACGTTCCAAAACCACCACATCCTCCGCCGCCGCCCAGGCGAACCAATCCTCCCCGCTTCCGCGCTCCGCCCGTGGATTCAACTCATAAATACGCAGCGCCCCGCCCTCCGCCGCGAAGGAATACTGGGCAACTTCCCCGAGATAAATCGCCTCACCGATCCGCCCGCGCACGCCGTTCATTTCCTGCCCCTTTTTATCCAGCCGCCACGCCTCCGGCCGAACGGATAAGGTCACCTTGCTGCCCGGTTCGGCCCGCGCGCTTGGATCGCCCAGCACGCCGGTGAAGCGTCCAAGCGCGGTCTGCACCTCGACTTCTCGCTCCCGGCGCACCAACACCGTGCCCTCAAAAAAATCCGCCTCGCCAATGAAATTCGCCACCGTACGGCAAACCGGCCGCCGGTAGACTTCGCGCGGAGAACCGACTTGCAAGATATGTCCGCCATCCAGCACCGCCATCCGGTCCGCGATCGACAAGGCCTCCTTCTGGTCGTGCGTCACATAAACCGTGGTCAACTTGAACTCCTTGCACACCCGCCGGATCTCCCCGCGCATCTCCAACCGCAACTTCGCGTCCAGATTGCTCAAGGGCTCATCCAGCAACAGGCAACGCGGGCGTATCACCAAGGCGCGCGCCAGCGCCACCCGCTGTTGTTGCCCGCCCGAGAGTTGATTCGGCCGCCGCCCGGCATACGCCTCCATGCGCACCGAGGCGAGCGCCTCGCCCACCCGCCGGGTGATTTCCGCTTTGGCCGTTTTCCGCTCCACCAGGCCGAACGCCACATTCTCCGCCACCGTCAGATGCGGCCAAAGCGCGTAACTCTGGAACATCATGCCGGTGTTGCGCTTGTGCGGGGCCAGCTTCGTCACGTCCTCACCGCCGAAACAAATGCTGCCCTCCTCCGGCAGATAAAAACCCGCCAGACTCCGCAAGAGCGTAGTCTTGCCGCAACCGCTCGGACCGAGCAGGAAAAACAGTTCCCCCGCCTCGATCGTCAGATCCAGATTCTGCAAAGCCACGGTCGATCCGAAACGTTTGGTAAGTTGCGAAATCTGGATGGAAATCATGCGTGACGTGACACTTTCCCGCTCAGAAAGCCGCCGTCAGGAGCTGAGTCAAAGGCTTTGCCGACGCAGTCAAATAATTACCTATCCGTAACAATTCGCGTTCTTGCAGCGCCGCGCCATCGACCTAAGGTGCACCCTCCGCTTATGCCGAACACCGCCGTTTTACCTGCCACCGATATCCCAGCCTCGCTCGATTCCGTCCTCGTCTCCGAGTCCGACATCAAAAACCGCTTGCGCAAACTCGGCAGCGAGATCGCCGCTCTTTATGGCGATCAAGAAATCACCGTCGTCGCGGTGATCAACGGCGCCATCCTCTTCACCGCCGATCTCTTGCGCCAGATCGACAATCCCGTGCGCCTCGACTGCATTCGCGTCTCCAGCTACCGCAACGAAACCAAATCCAACGGCAAACCCCAGGTGCTCGGCAACCTCAGTCTCGATTTGGCCAACCGCCATGTGCTCCTCATCGACGACATTCTCGATACCGGCAAAACGCTCTCCCTGATCGTCGGCATGATCAAAAAACTCCAGCCCGCCAGCGTGCGCACCTGCGTGCTGCTCGACAAACGCGGACGCCGTGAGGTCGAGTTCGAGGCCGACTTCGTAGGCTTTCAAATCCCCGATAAATTCGTCGTCGGCTACGGCCTCGATTACGCCGAGCGCTACCGCAATCTTCCCTGCATCGGCGTCCTCAAATCCCACCTCCAAAATCCCCCCGAATGGGCCTAAGCAGACCGGCCTTGGTCGCGCTGCACGGACTGACCGTGCAGCGAGACCAAACCACCCTTTTGCACGCGGTAGACTGGCGCGTGGAACCCGGCCAGCACTGGGTGATCCTCGGCCCCAATGGGTGCGGCAAGACTTCGCTCCTCAAAGCCCTCACCGGATACCTCACGCCCAGCGCAGGCGGGATCGAACTTCTGGGCAAACGTTACGGCCAGCACGATTGGCGCGACCTGCGCCGCCATGTAGGCCTGGTCTCAAGCGCACTCCAAGCCTCGGTGCCGCTGGCGGAACCCGCGCTGGCAACCGTTATCAGCGGCAAATACGCGCAACTCGACCTGTGGATGAAAATCACTCCGGCCGATCGCCGCGCTGCTTTAAAACTCCTGCGCCTTACCCAAGCCGAACCCCTCGCCGACCGACCATGGGGACAACTCTCGCAGGGGGAACGCCAGCGCATCCTCATCGCCCGCGCCCTCATGGCGCAGCCCAGCCTGCTCATCCTTGACGAACCCTGCGCCGGCCTCGATCCCGTGGCGCGCGAGCGGTTTCTCACCTTCATCAATCAACTCACCCTCGCTCCGAACGGCCCTACGCTGGTTTTGGTCACACACCACGTCGAAGAAATCACCCCTGGGTTCACCCACGCCCTGCTCTTAAAAG
>JAIXRU010000113.1 GCA_027485045.1 Opitutaceae bacterium
CAGACGATTTTCGACTACCGGGGTAATATCACTCCACCGAAGGATCGTGCGCAGTGGACTCGCTTGGTGCGGCGTTTTGTGGCCCACCTGGTCGAATATTTTGGCATCGAGGAGGTGTTGACCTGGCATTTCGAAGTCTGGAACGAACCGGATCTGCACAACACCTTTTGGACGGGCACGATGGCGGACTATTTTGAACTTTATGCCGACACGGCATTCGCGGTGAAAGCGGTCGATTCACGTCTGCGTGTGGGGGGACCGGCGACCTCCAAGACCATGTGGGTGCCGGACCTACTGGCGTTTTGTGCGGAGCGGCAAGTGCCGTTGGATTTTATCTCGACCCACCATTATTGCGTGGATGCGGATCTGGTGCGCGGGGTGCCGGACGGGCCGATGTATTATCGTGGCATGCGCGGCATGCGCGGGGATGTGGAGCGCGTGCGTGCGCAGATTGCGGCGTCGGCCTTTCCTCAGGCGGAGCTGCATTTCACAGAGTGGAACTCGTCTCCAGCCCACGAGGACGTTTACGGGAAGGACACGGCCTTCACGGCGGCCTTCGCGCTGCAAACGATCAAAGAGGTCTCCGGGCTGGTGGATTCCTACATGTGGTGGACGGTGAGCGATATCTTTGAGGAAAGCGGACTGAGCCTGCGCCCCTTCACCGGCAAATATGGCTTGGTGAATCAACATGGGGTGAAAAAACCCGTCTTCCATGCCTTTCGCTGGCTGGCTCAGATGTACGATGCGGAATTGCCACTCAAGGCGGGTTCAGCGCGTGCCTCGCGTTCCAGCTCCGGCGACCTGAGGTTGTTGAGCTGGAATTTGCCCGAAGTGGTGGAGACGGATCTGGGCGGTGGAGATTGGAAGACACTCGGCGCGGAGAGAGCGGACGAGTATCACTTTAAAGGATTGCATGGCCGCTATCGGGTGCGGGTTTGGATCGTGGACGACGAGCGGGGAAATGCCTTGCACGCCTGGCGGGCGATGGGTGCCCCGGATTACCCCAAGGCGCCACAGATCGAGGCGTTGCGGCGAGCGGGCGAACCGGTTTTGTTGCGCGACGAAACCTTGGTGTTGAACGGGGACTACCTCCTTGGGCTGAGCGTGCCGCCCTGCGGAGTGGTATTCGCGGAGTTAGCGCTTTGCTGACCCGACCGGTGCCAGCGCGGGGGCGGCGGCATCGGGCACAGTGGAGGGAATGACAGGCTTGGGCGGGGCGGGCGGGGGAGGCGGCGGCAGCACGGAAGCAGCGAAAGGAGCGAGTTCGAGCCGAATCTCATCGAGAGCGGGTTTCATCGCGGGGCTTTTAAGCATTTCGAGGCCTATGGCCTCACCTAACAGGCGGCCGGCGGTCGTGTCGCTAGGGTAGTGGGAGCCGCCAAGCACGCGGCACCACATGACTTCGCGGACCTGAGCCGCGAAGGCGTCTCGGTGGTCTGGATAAAGTTCATCAAGGATGATGGCCCAGGTAGCGGCGTCGCTGGAATGACCGCTGGGGTAGGCGGCGCTGCGGGAGGCACGGGGGTGGGGGACGACATGGGGATCGCGCAAGTGGGGACGGGGCCGTGTCCAAAGACGTTTTCCGGTGGTGGCTACCGCGTAGCTTTCCTGGGTGATGGTTTTGAAGAATGCGGCTGTCTTTGGCAGATTTTCGGCGGTGAACCACGGGCCGAGCACCGGGGTGGAAAAGGAGAAGATCGTCTGGTTGGCGACCCGTTCCACGCGTTTGAGTTGCTCGGGAGTGCGATCGGCTTGGACGCGGAGCACAGTCTCAAGATCGGCTAACCCGGCCGGCGAATCGTCATCCGGGGCGGGAGGTATCACCTTGGCGACATCGACGCCCGTAGGCTCGATGAACAAGGCGGCGGATAGCTGGGTGAAGCCAAGAAAAAGGACGGCTAGACAGGTTACAAAAGGTCGGCGCATGAGAGTAGAGCACGCATACGGCGCAAATTGCGTGCCGCCATTTAACCTAGTTCGAGCATTTTTGTTAAGTTACTGCGACAACCACGAAGACCGGGATCCGTTGAGATTCCCCGAACACAGGAAGCGCTGGCTTAGCGATTATTTAAAAAATGTACCGGTGAGGCATAAACTACGAACGGATTTTGCCGTTAACTATCTATCTATGCCTAACCTACTCTTGGCTTGCCCATCCGATTTTCTTTGCGGCCGATTCGTGCAACTGGAAAGGGGGGGCGCCCGATGAATGTCGCGACGAAGCCATCAGCCCGTTCAATAATCAACGCGATGGAGGCGGCGACCGACCCCATGCAATGCCTCGAATTGGCGGGTGAGGCCGATAAATTGGAGAATAGCGAGCTGACCAAGGCCTGTTTGCAGCGGGCGGTCGCGCTCGACCAACGCTGTCAGCCCGCGTTGCTTAATCTCGCCGCCATGTCCTTTCATAAAGGTGAGAAGGCGGAAACCTTTATCTGGTTGGCGGAAGCGTCGCGCATCGCGCCCTTGCCGCCCGAGGTGGCTCCGATGCTGGATCAGCTTTACCCAGACATAGAGCAAGATACACGATTTTCCAGCTACCTTAAAGCGGTTGGCTTGGGTCCAAACACAAGCGCCGAAGCGCTGCGCTCGATCGTGTTAGTGGACACCCAGTTCAGTGCAGGCAGAGAGGTGGGCGGAGATGGCTGGGTCTGGTCGGATTGGGTCCGGGCCTTGCGTCAACGCGGACATGGCGTGCAGGTACTCACGTTGCGCGATGAGGGTGACGGCGAAACCCATACAAATCCAGATGCAGACGGTCCATCGGTGCATCGTGCACTGATTCCGGGCATGGGGGCGACGACGGTGCAAGAGAATGCCTGCATGGTGCGGGAACTTTGCCAAAACACGGCGGCGGATTTGATTTTGGCGGGGAATTTAACCGGGTTGGATGACGGTATTCTGAGTGCCATCACCACGCAGGGGGTGACGGTTTTACAGGCAGTCACTGTTGATAGCTGGCAGGCTGTGCCAAGCGGCGCGGAAAAGTCACCTCTACGCGCGCTTTTGGCGGCGGGAACTTGGGCATCGGAAAAACTGCAAAAAATCACGTGGCAAACGGCTCCGCTTCAACTCCTGGCGCCGGGGTTTCGTTTAGATCGACACTACCGCTTATTGTTGCCCGACACAGCGAATCTGCGGCTGGCGGTGGCCGTGACCTTGAGTGATTCGGAATCGGTTCGAGTGGTGGTTGATTGCCTGTCGGCTTTACGGGGCAAACACATCGATTTCCAAGCTGAGTTACTCACCTTGGATGCGCCCGCTTCTACTGAGCTTGAAGCCCTACATACCCGGTTGGTGGCGCTCGGGCTGGGCCAGCAAGTGCGCATGGCAGGTCATTGGGCTTCCGCCTTGGATGAAGGCTTGTTCGCACGGAGCAATGTGCTCGTGGTGGCGGCAAACCGGGCCGAGCAGTTTCCGTGGCTTCAAGTGCGCGCGATGGCCGGTGGCATCGTGGTGGTGGCGGAGGATCTAGGCGGAACCGCTGAAGTGATAGATTCGGGTGTTAACGGGTATCTGTTTCCGGCTTCCGACGCATCGGCTTTGACCGCACACCTCCTTCGTTTGTCGAAGGAAACGCAGCATTGGCTCCAGCTTCAGCGCGCCGCGCAAGAACGGGCGAGCGGGTTGGGCATAGACGCGATGGTGGAGCAGTTGGAAACGATTATTACAAAAGTTCTCCTGAAAAAAGTGCGCCCCAGCGAACTCTGTCCCGGCAACACGGAAGGCCTTCGTGAGTTTCTATCCCGTTATCAGCAAAAAATCGGCGGCGTCACCGAGCTGGCTGACGTTTCCATGCTGGCCTTGGCGGGGCTGTGTGCCTTGCAAAACGAGAGCGGGAATCGGGGTGATATCATGGAAACCGGGGTGTTCCGCGCCGGCACCGCTTCCTTGCTGGCCAGTTTCCTTAAAGCGGATGAACGCATCTTTTTGGTCGATCCCTACCAGCAAGTGGAAAGCAACCGCCGCACCATTTTGGACTTTGCGGGCGTGGCCAACGAGCAGCTCCATTTTCACACTCTGGATTCGATGCGGGCTAACAAACGCCGCGAATTAGTATTCGGAGCCGCCGCGCCTGACCTGCGGATCGTGCACATCGACGGTGAACACTCCTACGATGCGGTGTATTCGGATCTGGATCTCGCCACGCACTACCTTGCGCCCGGTGGCTTGATCGTACTCGACGATATTTTCGCGCTGGATTCTGCCTGCTGCACCCAGGCTATGTTCGATTACCTGCGGCAAAATCCGACCGTGCACTGCGTGGCCATGGGCTACCGCAAGGCCTATCTCTGCGAAAGCAGGCATCTGCTGAAATACCGTCGTTTTTTCATGAAACTACCCGAATTGGCGGCCACGATTCTGGGCACGAATATGCGCCTTTGCTTTAATGACTTTAGCCTGGAGCGCGGCTACCTCACCTTCTCCGATTGCCGGGTGGGCGAGGCACGGTATCAAGTGATCGGGAAACGCTTCCACGCCCTTCGCGATGCCATGGCCGCCATGGGTCTCGCGTGGTAAAGCAGCGCGTTAGGCAAAAACCAACGACTGCAGTGCGGGTTTTTTGCTTCCTGCGGCGGCACGATTCGCGTGCAGTGGGGTCAACTTACCCAACATGTTCGGCCCTTTCGCATCTCAGCATCGCAAAACCCGCAGCCTGGCCAACGACTGGCTGGAACTCGCCCAAAAGGTGGTTTGTTACCGGCGAGATGTGCTCTCCGAAGCTGATTTATCGGCCGTGGGCATGGCTTCCGGCCAGGTCCGCCAACTGCTGCGCGAACAAGCGGACACCGCCAAACTGAAGCTCGGAATCGATGCGCTTGAGCTCGTGCTTCGTCGCACCGGCGGACCTCACTATCCCAAATCAAGCTGGGTGGAGAACGTGGAGTTTTTCCTCGTGGCTGCGATAGTTATCCTCGGGCTGCGCACCTTCTACGTGCAGCCGTTTAAGATTCCGACCAACTCGATGTGGCCTTCTTACTACGGAATGACCGGTCAGGTCTATGCGAGCAAGGCCGAGGAGCCGTCCCCGGTGGAGCAGGCGCTGGGCTTTCTCGCCGTCGGCGCCTCGTCCCGTCGGGTCGATGCGCCGGAAGGGGGCGAGGTGTTGCTGCCGATCGGAGGCTCTGGCCGCGGACTTATCTCCTATAATGAGGTACCCGGGCGTTCCTGGCTGGTTTTGCCGGACCGGCAGCGCGAATACCGTATTTTTACCGGCAGCCGCTCCGCTATGGTGCGCGTGCCCCTGGATTTCGACATGGACTGGGTGTTGCGCGACACGTTTTTCCCGGGCGATAAACGTTCCCTCAGCGAAATCGTGAACGCCGAGCGTCTGGCCAACCGTCTCGCCGAGGTCACGGTGGCCACCGCAGCCGGGCCGCAACGCGCCTACTTCTTGCGCACGGGCAAAGTGGTCAAGGCAGGTGAACGTGTGCTCTCTTTTGATATACTGACCGGCGATCAACTTTTCGTGGACCGGGTGAGTTACCACTTTGTGAGGCCCAAGGTGGGTGACGGCTTTGTTTTTCGCACCGGCAATATACCCGATCTGGCCCGCATGGGTGGTGATCAATACTACATCAAGCGTCTGGTCGGCGTGCCGGGCGACACGCTCCGTATCGCGGATTACACCCTTTATCGAAACGGAGCGCCGATCACGGGTTCGCCTGCTTTCGACAAAAACGCCCGGCAGGCCGAGAGCTATGTCGGCTACCGCAACGAAGGCTCTTTTCGGCGCGGGGCTGAAGTGAAAATCGGCGAGCACCAATACATGGCTATGGGCGATAATTCCGCCAACAGCCTGGATGGTCGCTACTGGGGCACCGTGCCGGGCAAGGACGTGGTGGGGCGGCCGCTGTTTATCTACTACCCCTTCACCAAACGTTGGGGCCCGGCGCCGTAACGGTCAGCGCGCAGGCGTTTGGAAAACAAGAACTCGCTCAAGTTAACGCCTCTTGGAGCCGATAGATAGACTACGTTGCCACGACTGTCGTCGGGGTGCGTATCCATTTATCGTTTACCCTTCCCATGGCTCACTCCTCTTTGGCCTCTTTCTACGGACGTATTCTGGCTACATCCCTATTCGTCGGACTCGCGCTTGGTGCGATTTCGAGCCCCTTGCATGGCAGCGCCGAAGCGGCCGCGCCAAGCTCGGGAGAAACTGATCACAATTCCGGCAGTCTGGATCTGCTCATGGCCGGTAACCGTCGCTTCGTCAAAGGACGCATGCTGCACCCCGACCAGACCATCGGACGTCGGCAGGATCTGGTCAAAGGCCAGCAGCCCTTTGCGATTATTTTAACCTGTTCCGACTCCCGCGTTCCACCCGAAGTTTATTTTGACCAGGGTCTGGGCGATATCTTTGTCGTGCGCACTGCGGGCAACGTGATCAATGACCACGTAATCGGCAGTATCGAGTATGCAGTGGAGCACCTCAAAGCCCCCTTGCTCCTGGTGATCGGGCACGAGCGCTGCGGTGCAGTGGCGGCGGCAGTGTCCGGCGGGCACGTGGCAGGCCACATTGGCTCCATCGTCGAGACTATTGCCCCAGCCGTCAAAGCTGCCGCCGGCAAATCCGGTGATCCCGTGGCGAATACAGTGACTACCCACGCGCTACTGACCGCCGAAGCCTTGCGCACGAGTGACCCCATCCTGGCCGCCGCCGTCAAAGCCGGCCACCTCACGGTGCTCGCGGCCCGTTACGATCTCGATACCGGTCGGGTGGAGCTCTTAAAAGAAAACGACCCGGCCGGTGCTGAGCCGCTACCCGCCGCTGACACCAAGGCCCAAGCTGACCACGCTCCTTCCTCCGACCCGCACGCGGCCACCCCTCCCGCCGCCCATGCCGCGCCCGCTCCCGGGGCCCACGCCGCGCCCGCCGCGCACGCGCCGGCATCCGGCCATTGAGCCCCTACGAGGCACTCGTTCGGCAGGGTGCACACGGGTTTGTGGCTTAGTTGTTCCTGCCGAGTAGCGCGCACGATTCACCTGCAAGCGGCACAGGGTATGCTGATGGCTAATTGGTTACGTTCAACCACCGCACATCACTCCCACCATGAAAAGCCTGCCACTAATCCACGAATCCCGTCGTCTCGCCACGACCCTGTTCAGCGCAATCCTGGTCGCATCCGCCGCCAGCTCGTTCGCCGCACCAACCGATGCCAGCAGCCCGCTGCATCTAAATGCCAACGAAAACCTCTTCGGTTTCTCGCCTAAAGCCCAGGCGGCCGTGATCAAGGCCATCGAAAGCGGTAATTTTTATAACCGTAACGAGCTCGACGATCTGGCCGAGGTGCTGGCCAAAAAAGAAGGCGTCACCAAGGACTATATCCAGCTCACCCACGGGTCCGGCCCCATGCTGCTGATGACCGCCGCCACCTACGGAAAACCCGGCGCCAACATCGTGACCACCTCCCCAGGCTATCCTCAACTGACGTCGGCCTTTGCGAAACGCGGCGGCTCCATTAAATACACCGCAGTTGGCGCGAATCTCGGCTACGACTTCAAGGCCATGCTGGCCGCGATCGATGCCAACACCGCAATCGTTTACGTTTGTAATCCAAACAACCCGACCGGTGTGTTGGCCAATCCTACCGAACTACGGAATTTCATCATGGCAGTGCCGGAAAACGTTCTGGTTTTCGTAGACGAGGCTTACCTTGAGTTGGCCAACACCGATCTCTCGATCAATACCATGACCCCTCTCGTCAAGTTGCGGAAGAATCTGATCGTTTCCCGCACCTTCTCCAAGGGCTATGCGCTGGCTGGCTTCCGCGTGGGTTACGGCACGGGGCACCCCGAGATATTGGCCAAAGTTCGTGAAAACGACACCGGCACCGCTCCCAGCTACCTCGCCGCCATCGCAGCCAAAGCCTCGGTGGCCGACACCGAGCACTTGCAGGGCAACATCAAGAAGTATCGCGATGTCCGCGCCTACACCATGAAGGAACTCGACCGCTTGGGCCTCAAGCACAGCGACGCCCAGGGGGCGTTCGTTATCTTCAAGGCTGGAATGAACTCCAAGGAATTCCAAAAGAAGATGTTGGAGAAAAAGATCCAGGTTAACACCGTCTTCGGCGTAGCGCCTGGCCAGGAAGCGGAATTTAAAGACTGGATCCGCGTAAGCATCGGCACCCAAGAGGACATGGAGCTCTTCATTGGTGCCACGGCCAGCATCCTAGGTAAATCGTAAGCGGTCTAGCCAAACCCTTGCACCGGACTTATATCAAAGCCCTTAAATAAGCAGGCGCAGGTTAGAAATACCGTTCATCCCGCCAGTTTTTTAGCCCCGATCTCAAGATCGGGGCTTTTTCGTAAGCAAGGGAGAGTCCGCGTGGCGGAATGGGCTTTATCCCCGATATGAAAGTTTTGTGGATTTACGCGGGCACGAAACAGTTTGGCACAGTCGGCGGCTTGCGCGGGCGATGATCCCTGCTTCGTAAGCATAACCGCGTGGTGGGTGCTCAGGGGAGAGTGACTTGGAGGCGTAGGAAACGGGTGGGGGCGGCCGAAATAGGAACGAGATCGCGGTAGGTTACGGTTTGGGTGCCGTCGCCGTGGTCGATGGGAGTGGAGGCGAGAACGGTGGCTTCGCTCCAGTCGGCCAAATCACCACCGGCTTGGACGGCGTGGGTAATGCCGACGGGGGCGATGCGGCGGCGAAAGGTCAGGGCGAGGTAGGCGGCGGAGTTAACTTGCACGGTGCTGGTGGTGGGAGTGTAGCGGCTGGAGGGGTTTTGCGCGTCGGTGGCGAGCAGGTATTCCAGCAGGTTAGGCACGCCGTCGCCGTCGGGGTCGGCCGCGGGGGCGATCACCACGGCGTCGGTGGCGGCGGCGCCGAACGTGTCCTTTTGCCAAAGGCCGTAGGTGGAGGGCCGTCGGGCGACGTTAACTCCGTAGCCGTTGCTGGTGATCCAGGCTTCGTCGGTATCGTAGGGGTTAAAAAATACGCGCTCGGGATGACGGAAAGGGTAGGTCGTCTGGGTAAAGGTGGGGGTGGCGAGGTGGGCGTCCTGACTGACCCAGAGGCCGTTGTAGCGGGTGGTGAACCAGAGTTCGTAGGGTTTGGTCGGGTGGGGGGTGACGGAGTTGACGCTGCAACCGGTGACTCCGCTCTGTCCGACGGTACCGGGTTTGCCGGCGATATTGGTTTGGCCGTTCCAGAGGAGCGTCCAGGTGGCGCCGGCATCTACGGTTTTGTAGAGGCCCCCGTAGGTTTGCGGGGAGTCGGACGACACCGGGCTGGTGAGGGCGAGGTCGGTGTTGGTCACGCAGGCATACCAGGTGCGTTCGGTGGGGTCGTGCGGGTCCACGACGACGTCGCGGGTGGCGTAGCGCAGCTCCAAGCGTGTGGTTTTATCGGTCCACGTATTGGTGGTGTGGGAGTAGGTAAACACGCCGGAGCTTGGGGCGTAGCCGGCATTGGGGTTGCCCGCCTGACGGGCGGCGTAGCTGGCAAGCAAGTCGCCGTTGGCGAGCAGACGGAGATTGAAGGGATGGAGAATGGCGGGTGCGGTGGAGCGGAAAACGCCGGGGGTGGGGGAGGGCAGTTTTTGCCAGATGCCGGTAGTTATATTTTGGAGATAAACGCCATCCACGGCGGGGTTGCTGTGGGAGACGGCGACATAGAGGCGACGGCGGGTGGCGTCCACCGCGACCCAGGTGGGGTTGGCACCGCGAGTGAGGGGCGAGTTGGGTTCGCCGACGCCGAAATTCTGCCGCATCGGGGTCCATTGGCTGGCGCCCGAGGCGCGGGACCAGAGGCCGGGGGCGCCCTTCTGGGCGGGGCCGGTGTAGTCTACGTTTACATCGTCGGTGCCGAGGTATTCGTAGAGCGTCACGGCGAAACTGCAGATGGCGTAACGGGTGCCGGTGACGGAGTCGGTGACGACCTGGGGGATGTCGCCGCTGGGGAAAACCGTGGGATCGTAGTCAAAGCCCCAGCGTGCGCCGCCATCGGTGCTGCGGGGGGAGAGGTAGTCGAGCGCGCCGAGTGCGACATCGGTGGCGGAGGCCCAGTCCACCCAGTAGCTGACGGTGAGCTCCAGACCGTTGGTGGCGTAGCTTTGGCCGTGCGGGAAACGCTGGCCGGGGGCGTGTTGGGCGTTGTCGTCGGTGGTGTAGAGTTGACGCCAGGTGGGGCTGGCTTGGGTGGCATTGTCGCTGCGGTGGATCACGCAATTATCGGTGATGACGACGCGGTCGGCGTCGGTGGGAGACACGGCAAAACCGCACGGGAAAGCATAGCTGATGGCGGTTTCGAGGGTTTGGCCGGTCGTGCCGGAGTTGGAGTTGAGACTGCCCCAACCGGTGGTGAGGTTGGTATTGCCCTCGCTGATGAACGTGCGGGTCCAGGCGGTGCCGGGGCCGTCTTGTCGATACACGCTGTGCTGGTGCGGGTAACTGGCGGAGCGCGCGACGGAGACATGGACGCGGTCGATGCGATCGCGGGCGAGGCCGACCTCGATAGGGTAGTCGGCGGCGGGCAGGCCGGTTTCTTGAGCCCAGGCGGAGTCGCTCAGCCAGTCGATACGGTAGACTCGGTTGTTGGCCCCGCCGGAGAAGCTCTGTGGGGTTTTGATGGCGTTGACCGATAGTTGCGTGGTGACGGCGTAGAAACGGAGCACGCCGCCGGTGGTGGCTCCGCTAAAGGAGATGATGCGCTGGCCGGAGGGCGGGCTGGTGACCAAGCTGAAGTTACCGCCCGCTGCGGGGTTGGCGTGATAGTAAAGCCCATCGCTAGTGCCCACCCAGACTTCGGTGGTGTTGGGGCGCCAATAAACGCCACCGACGCGGGCGTTGCCGCTGGGAAAGGTGCAGAGCGGAGTGAAGGTGCCCAGAGTGTCGCTGGCGCGGTAGAACCAAAGGCGGGTGTCGCTGGCAACGAGGAAGGAGTCGGCGCGGTTGGGGTCGGCCCAGACGGTGACGCAGCGCTCGTTGGCGTAGTTGGTGGGCGGCCAGGCGGTGAAACTGTTCCAGGTGTCACCGAGATCCTGACTTTTGCGCGGACGGAAGAGATTGCCCTCGGTAATCGGATCGCGGCCCCGCTCGGCGGCATAAAGCGTGTTCGGTGTATTCGTGAATTGAATCTGGGTCTGCTGCTGGCCCTGCAAGGAGCTAAAAGGCAGGATGCGCCAAGTCGTGCCGGCATCGAGGGAGCGGAAGACGTGGCCCATGTCGATGGAGAGAAACATCACGTTGGGATCATGGGGACTGAGGGCCGGGGCGAACATGCCGCCACCGCCGCCCAGGCCGCGCGGAGTCCAGGTGGCGGGAAGCGAGCTGGTTTGGACGGGCTGGCCAAAACCGAGGGGGATAAAAACCAGAACCAAGAGGGGTATGAGATTGAGGCGCACGGGAGTGGTGGGGTTACCGAACGCGACGAGTATGCCATGCGGGCGAAAAAGGCACAATGCACCGATGGGGGTATTGGCGGAACGGGGGCGCTCAGGTAAGCTGGGCGGACATGAAACGTGTGCCGCAGTTGCCGTGGGTGGTGGGCTTGGTGGTGCTGGCTTTGGCCGCGGTGCCGGGCTGGGCGGCGTGGACGGGGTATCGGGCGCAGGCGGAGCGGGCGCGGGGCTTACTTTTTGACCGCAGTGCGGAAGTGGTGGCGGCGCAGTTGCGGCTGGGCACGTCGCGTCTGCTGACGTGGCAAAATACCTTGCGCATGCGTTTATCCAACCGGCCGGACGATCCGCAAAAAACGGTGATGGAACTGTTTAATTCGACGGCTGGGCTGGCCTTGCCCGAGCATTGCCGGGGACTGGGCTACGCGGCGAAGGAAGGCGACCGCGTGGTGCTACGCTGGCAACGCCTAGGAGGTTCGGGAGGGGCGGGGGCCGCGCATGGCAGCCCTGGTTTGGGGACGGATTTATTGGCCGATGGGAAATGGGGACCGCTCTTGCATGAGGCGATTGGCAGGCCGGCGCGGCCCGCCTCGGTGCAATACGGCGGGGAGTTGCTTACCGCCTTGACAGTGGCGGAAACCGCGCCGCGCAACCCGCGCGGATGGCTGGTGGCCTGGTGGGATCTGGCGGCGCTCAGTGCCGACCAACAGATGGGTGGTCTGGTGTCGGATGGAGTGCTGCGGGTGCAACCCGCCGAGGCTGAGGGGATGGCGGGTGAGCTGGCGGGTGAGCGCGTTTTCACCATTAGCGAGGGGGGTGCGAGCTGGCGGGTGCGCGTTGGGCCGGGGCCGGGGTTCACGGCGGTCTTCCCGGCGGTTTCGGAGCGAGCGATCGCGTGGTCGGCGGGAGCGTGTGCGATTTTATTGGCCGGACTGGCCGGGTTTGCGACTCACGCGGCGGGGCTGCGCTCGAACCTGGCGGCGCAGCGGGAAGTCCTGGAGTTGAAAAGCCACCTGCTGCACTCGGTTTCGCATGAACTGCGCACACCACTGAGTGTGATCGTATCAAGCACGGAATTACTGGAGACGTATTCGGAGCGATTGCCGGCGGAGAGACGCGCGGAGGTGCTGGCGCAAATCCGGGAATCGAGCGGACAGATGGAGGCGATGATCGCCCAGGTTTTATATTTGGGGCGCATCGAGGCGAGGCGGATGCCGGTTGAGCCGAAGGCAATCGAGCTATGCTCATGGATGCGCGGGCTGGCTCTGGAAATCACGAGGGCGCAGCAAGGGCGCGGCGAAATCGAGGTAAAGACACCCGCTGCGTGCGAGGTTACGTTGGATCCGGCTTTGTTGCACGCGGTGCTGGGCAACCTTCTGGGGAATGCGGTGAAGTTTTCCCCGTCGGGACGGGTGGTGCGTTTCAGCTTGGATGTATCGCCTGCCGACCAGCGGCTTTCTTTTACCGTGCAGGACGAAGGACCGGGTATCGGTGCGGCTGATCTCGAACGAGTGCGGGAGCCGTTTTTCCGATCGGCGGCGAGCAGTGGGGTGCCGGGCACGGGGCTGGGGCTGGCGATTGCGGACAAAGCCGCGGGCTTACTGGGAGGCGAATTGATTTTGGCGAGTGACGAGCGGGGCACGCGAGCTACACTGCGGTTACCTTCATGCCCACCATCTTGATCATCGAGGACCATGCGGCACTGCGGCAGAATTTAATCGATTTACTGGGCTTGGAGGGGCACCGGGTTTTAAGCGCCGCCGATGGTGTCTCCGGCTTGGAATTGGCACGGGAAAAACGACCGGATCTGGTGTTGTGCGATATCATGCTGCCGGGTCTGGATGGCTGGGAGATATTGGCGGCCTTGCGGGCTGAGCCAGCGACGGCGGCGCTACCCTTTATATTTCTAACCGCCAAAGGCGATGCGGCGGATGTACGGGCGGGCATGCGGCAAGGGGCGGATGATTATTTGGCCAAGCCGTTCACGCGGGTTGATCTACTCGATGCGATCAGCACCCGGTTGCAAAGGTCTGCACAACAGCGGGTGTTTGCCCCGAATTTCAGCAGTAGTGCGCCGCTGGAAAGACTGGGTTTGAGCCCGCGCGAGGCGGAGGTGTTGCTCTGGATGGCGCAGGGAAAGGCGAACCCGGAAATCGCACTGATCGTCGGGTGCTCGGCTGCCACGGTGAAAAAACACGCACTGCATATTTTTGAAAAAATGGGCGTGGAGGGCCGGGCGAACGCGATGTTGCGCGCTTTGGAGGTTTTGAGTGCAAGTGCAGATTAACGGCGGTTCGAAGCTGCTTGGGGCAGCACCGGAGAAATAAATGCGGAGGCAATGGAACGATTGCGTGACGGTGGGGTTCTTTACACGTTGAACCTTCGACTATGAAAACCCTTCACGTTTTATTGTGTGCCTTAATCATGGCGAGCTCGGCTTGTGCTTCGCGCTCTGGCAACCCGGCGGGGATGCGGAATGACGCAGGGGTGCCGGTGAAGATACCGGTAATCCGGAGCCTTGCGGGCACGAGCTGGACGGTGGTTGAGCTAGCTGGAGGTAAGCGGGTCAGCGCCACGAACGACTGGCCGGCCCCGAGTCTGGAATTTGACCGCAATGGGCAGACCGCAACCGGACATGGCGGGGTCAATCGGTTTGGAGGCAGATACTCGGAATCGGGCGCTTCGCTCAGTTTCGGTCCCTTGGCTTTGACTCGCCGGATCGGACCGGAAGAGCAGATGCAGATTGAAGCGGCTTATACGCTGGCGCTTTCACGCGTCGAAGGCTGGCGGCAGCAAGGGGCGCAATTGATTTTGACCGGTCCAGGCGCGGAGAGGCTCGCGGTTTTGGAGCGCTCGCCGGTGACGATGGTCAAATAGTTTTAGCCCAGAGGAGCGCGGCCTGATGCGGTCTCAGCTTTGGTTCTGCCGGGCCTCGGCGGCGAAGCGCGCGAGGCCGGTGGCGGCGTCGGCTTCGCGGTAAAGGCGCAGGGGGTAGTCCGAGCCGAAGAGGACTTGATCGGCGCGCACGCTTTGGCCGCGCATCGCCCAGGCTTGGTCGCCGTAGATTAGCGGGGCCGCAGCGGTATCGACCCAGACATTCGGGTAAGAACGCAGGTCGTAGCCCCCCGCCCAGTGGGCGAGGGTAAAGCGGACTCGCGGCCAGGTGCGGGCGAGGGTGCGGAAGTCTTCGGCGGGGGTTTCGATTTTGCCCGGGTAGGTCCTGCCGCGCGGGTCGGTGACATGGATATTGACCGGCCAGGACCAGGCCTCGGCCAGCGCGAGCGCGGCCTGCATGCCGGGACTGTCGCAGCGTGCGCCGACGCTGTGCGGGGAGAGTTCGCCCAAGCCGCAGAGGCCCTCTTCGCGGGCCAGGGCCAGCTCTTGCGCGATGCGTTCGGCGGGGGCGGCGGGTTGCAGGGTGGCGTAGGCGCTGAGCCGGTCGGGGTGGGCGCGCACCCAGGCGGCCATGGCGAGATTATGCCAGCGGCAGGTGTCAGCGTTTTCCCAATACCAACCGAGGAGGATGGCGCGTTCCAGCCCGGCTCCGTCGAGGGCGTGGAGCAGTTGCCCGACCGAGGGAAAATCCTGCACGGGCGAGCCGTTGGCGCGGCGGCGGAGAGAAAGTTTGGCCCAATGCGGCTCGGCGTGCGTGGCGGCCCACCGGGCGGGATTGCGGTTCAGCTCATCCGGATACAAGTGCACATGGTGATCTATCCGGGGCATGGGCGGAAGGCGGGGGGAGTGAGCACCAGGCCCACGGAATCAGGCGGTGAAATCGCGGCGAAGGTTGCTGGGCAACAGGCCGAGCTCCTCGCGGTATTTGGCGACGGTGCGGCGGGCGATTTTGATGCCTTTTTCCTGGAGCCTGACCACGAGTTCCTGGTCGCTGAGCGGCTGGGCTTTGTCCTCCACGATCACCAGATCGTTGATCATTTCCTTCACGCTCTTGTTGGAGACGGATTCGCCGGTGGAGTTTTCGTAGCCGGGGGTGAAGAAGAACTTCATATCGAATACGCCGTGCGGGGTGCGGATGTATTTGTTGGCGATGGCGCGGCTGACCGTGGTCTCGTGCACGCCGACGACGTCGGCGATCTGAGTCATGGTGAGCGGACGGAGTTTGTGCACCCCGTCCTCGAAGAAATCGCGTTGGACCTTGATGATTTCCCGGGTGATGCGCTCGATGGTCTGCTGGCGCTGCTCGATGGAGTTGATGATGAACTTGCCGGAGCGCATGCGCTCGCGGAGGTAGTCGCGCTCTTGTTTGGTGAGCGCGCCCCGGGCGATCATTTCCTTGTAAGTATTGGAGATGCGCAGGCGGGGGATGTAGTCGTTGTTGAGGTGGATCATCCACTCGCCCTCGTCTTTTTCCACGGTCACGTCGGGCACGACGACGCGATTGTTGTCGTCGGCGAATTTACGACCGGGCGCGGGGTCGAGGCGGCCGATTTCCTCGATGGCCTCCTGCACGTCGTCCATGTGGACGCCGGTCTTGCGCGCGATCTCGGGGATGCGGCGGCGGGTGAGCAGGGTAAAGTGGTCGCGCACGATGCGGGCGGCGAGGGTATCGCCGCGGCCCTTGGCACGGAGTTGCAGCAAGAGGCAATCGGAGAGGTCCACCGCGCCGATGCCGGCCGGTTCGAAGGTTTTCAGGAGGCGGGCGGCTTCCTGGGTGCTGGCCAGAGGCAGTCCGGCCTGGAGCGAGGCCTCGGAGGGCGTCTGGGTGAGAAAGCCGCGTTCGTCGAGGCCGCCGATGAGGTGGCGCAGCGCGGCCTGGCATTCGGCGGCGATATCGAGCATCTCTGCCTGGCGGACGAGGTGTTCTTGTAACGAGGTTTCCGATACGAGGGAATCGAAGAAGTGCTGGCGGCGCTCGGCGTCCTCCGAGGTGTAAGGCTGGGCACCGGCATTTTCCGAGAGGTAGTCTTTCCAATCGTCGCCGAGCTTGTTGAGCACGTCGTATTCCTTGGAGAAATCCATGCTCTCGGGGTTATCGTTCGGGGCATCCTCGGCAGGGGCAGGGGAGGCGTCGGAGCTTTCGTCGCCTTCGCCGCCGGGATGCTCGGCGGCGGCCTCGGAGGAGGCTTCGAGGCTGTCGGCGTCGCTGGAGATGTCTTCGAGGGTGGGATTGCTTTCCAGTTCGGACTGGATGACGGAGCGAAGATCCAAGGCGGCCACCTGGAGAATCTTCAAGGACTGCCGCAACTGAGGCGCGAGGACCAGGGACTGGTTCTGGCGTTGGCGGAGGTCTTGATTAAATCCGGCGCACATGAGTTGGGTCTGGCGGGAGAATCGGGAGAATCGCGAGTAACGGGCTGGTGGACGGGAAGGGTCGGCCGAAGGGGCGGAGACGCTTCTCTTTAACCGGCGAGGATTTCGCGCAGGTAGGCTCCGAGTTTCTCGTTCGTCGGGCCGTAGCCGTTGCCGTAGAGGTAAATCTCCAGGGCGGTGAGCATCTCGGTGGCGGATTGGTAACGTTTTTCGCGGTCGCGGATCAGGGCTTTTTGGATGATAAATTCGAGTTTGGGGTCGATATCGGCGCGAAGGGTGGCGAATTGCGGGATCGGCATTTCGAGGATATTGCGCCGGGATTCGAGGCGGTCGGCGTTACGAAAGACATTTTGGCCGAGCAGAAGCTCGGTGAGTACGATGCCGAGGGGAAAGATGTCGGCCCGGGCGTCGGTGACGGCGTAGCTGGCCTGTTCGGGCGAGAGGTATTCGTCTTTGCCGGCGATGACCTGACCTTCCTCGTTGTACATCAGGTCGAGGGCCTTCGCGATGCCGAAGTCGGTGAGCTTCACGTCGCCTTCGTGGGCGATCATGATGTTTTTTGGGCCGATGTCGCGGTGGACGATGCCGAGGAGGCGACCGTCGCGATCGCGTTTGTTGTGGGCGTAAGAGAGGCCTCGGGCGATGCGTGAAACGATAAACGCGGCCAGATCGACAGGAATGGTGCGGCCCAAGGCAGTGTGGCGTTCGAGGAATTGTTCCAGGTTAACGCCGTTCACATACTCCATGACCATGAAGTATTGGCCGCCGATCATGCCGAGGTGGTAAGTCTGAACGATGTTGGTGTGGACGAGGTCGGCCACCAGGCGGGCTTCACCAATAAAATTATTCTGAAACTCCGGGATGGTGGAGTATTCCTCGCGGATGAGCTTCACCGCTACCGTCTTTTTAAACTGACCTGCGCCGCGCTGGCAGGCCTCGTAAACCATGCCCATGCCGCCATCAGCGAGCTTGCGAACCATCTCGTAATGAATTTCGTTAAAGATATGTTTAAGAGGTGCGGCCACACGACAGCACTAAGCCATTAGCAACATTGCTGGCAAGGAGGGAAATGCATCTAGCATGAAAACTGCTACGGGACTTTTGGTAGAGGTTGTTTTACTTATGGTTTCGCGCACGTGAGTCGGCAGGGCGGGGTTGACATACGGGGGGCAGTGCGAAGTTTGCACCCATGATTACGCTCACATCCCGGGCCGCGACGCAGATTCTCACGATGCAAAAAGAACAGGCCGCAGAGGACCGGTTTTTACGTGTGTTGGTGGAGTCGGGCGGGTGTTCGGGTTTCCAGTATGGGATGTCTTTCGATGCCCCCAAAGCGGATGATGTTCGTTATGAAAGCGAAGGCATAGCCATGGTGGTGGATCCCAGCAGCGCGGCCTATCTGAGTGGCACACGCATCGATTTCGACGACGGGTTGCAGGGCAAGGGGTTTGAAATTCAAAACCCCAACGCCCAGAGCACCTGCGGTTGTGGCAAATCGTTTAGTTGATCCGCGGATCAGGCGACGCCGACGTGTAGTGCCACGATGCCCAGCGTCATGCGGGTGACGCGCACCTCGCGGAAACCGGCGCGTAACAATTCTTCGCTCATGGCTTCGTGGTCGGGGTAGGCGGCGATGGTGGCGTTCAGGTAGGCGTAGGCCGCGCGGTCACCCGTCACCCAGCCGGCGATGGTGGGGAGGATGCGGCGGGTGTAGAAATAATAGATCGGTGCGAACCAAGACTGGGGCTGGGAAAACTCCAACACGTGAACGTGCCCGCCGGGAGCCAGGACGCGGCGCATTTCCCGCAAGGCGCGATCCCGGTCGGCCATGTTTCGCAAACCAAAGGAAATCGTCACCGTATCGAAACAGGCGTCGGCGCAGGGCAGGTTGAGACCGTCACCCTGGCGGAAACTGATTTTGGCGGCGCGGGCGTCGGTGTTTTTCTGTTTTGCGGTGGCTTGATCCAGCATGGGTTGGCAAAAGTCCATGCCGGTGATTTCGGTTTCGGCCGGAAGGCTGCGGGCAAGGGTGAACGCCACGTCTCCGCTGCCGGTGGCCAGGTCGAGCACGCGGCGCGGGCGCGAGGCACGTACCCTGTTGACCAGGCAGTGCCGCCACCACAGATCCACGCCCCCGCTCAGGAGGCGGTTCGCCAGATCGTAGCGACCGGCAATGCGGGAAAACATGGAGTTTACGGCGACGGGATCAGGCATTGGATAGGAGCGGAAACAAAGGCGTGGGGTTGGTAAACGGCAAGCGGCGTTAGCAAGCCAAGTCGTTACCCGCTAGGTTTGCTTGGCGAGCAAAACGGGAGGCTTAATGGCGGAAAAAAATGAAAAAACGAAAAATAAATCACTTTTTCCGCTTAAGTTATTGATTGGGAGTCCGTAGAATGGATAACACGTTAATTAAGATTGGAAAATTTCATTCTTCAATTTGACGCAATCACAGAACCGTAAATTACTTAAGTCAGAACTACCCGTTCACCACTAAAACTAAAAACCCATATCACCATGCCCGCAAACCTCACTAAGCGCGAAATCGTTTTGGAAATTTATGAAAAGACCGGCTTTCCCCAGAAGGAAATCGTCGGCACCGTTCAGATGACTCTCGACATCATTATGCGAGCCTTGGCCGAAGGCCGTAACGTCGAGCTGCGCAACTTTGGCGTGCTCGAGGTGCAGCGCCGCAAGTCCCGCATCGGTCGTAATCCCAACAAGCCAGAAGCCGAGGTGGTGATTCCTGAGCGCGCGGTGGTTAAGTTCAAGTCCGGCAAGATCCTCAAGCAACTGCTCAAGAAGCTGGATATTAACCAGCTCTGAGTTTAGTTTACATTTTTTGAGTTATCGCCGACCTCCTTTTTGGGGGTCGGCCTTTTTTTGGGGTGGCGCTGGGGTTTATGAAAACCTCACTGTCGGCGGTTCTACCGTTTAAACGCCATGGCCCAGTTTCAATCCCTGCCCGGTTTTCGTGAGTTTTACCCCGACGCCCTTGCGCGCCGGAATCACATTTTTCGCCAGTGGCGACGCGCGGCCCACGCCTACGGTTTTTCTGAGTACGACGCGCCGGTGCTGGAACCGCTCGATCTCTACAAGCGCAAGTCGGGCGATGAAATCGAAGCCCAGCTTTTTTCCTTCACCGACAAGGGTGGTCGCGAGGTGGCGCTTCGTCCTGAAATGACCCCTACGGTTTGTCGTTTGGTCGGGGCCAAGGCGAACGCGCTCAAACGGCCGATCAAGTGGTGCAGCATCGGCGAGTTTTACCGTTATGAGCGCGCTCAAAAGGGACGGGAGCGGGCGTTTTTCCAGTTCAACTGCGACATTTTTGGCGAGCCTGGCCCGGAAGCGGAAATCGAGTTGATCGGGCTCTTGGTGCAGTCCTTGGCCGGTTTTGGCCTGGGGCCCGCAGATTTTTATGTGCGTCTGAGTGATCGCACCCTCTGGTTGCACTACCTCGCTTCGCTCGGACTGAACGAAGATCAGGCCAAAGCGGTGTTGGGCGCGGTGGATAAGTACGAGAAGGTAGGCGATGAAGCGTTTAAAACCTACACCGAGACCTTCGGCGAGTTGGCCGGCGAGACCAAGGCCAAGATTCTCGCGTTTCTAGGCATCAAGAGTCTTTCCGCTTTGGAAGCCGTGCTTACCCCGGTCGGTGGCGAGGCTTTGGCGGCGCGGCTGGCCGACTGGCGAAAGCTCCTCAACGGACTCGCAGCAATGGGTTTAGGCGAATACATCGAGGTCGATTTCGGCGTCGTGCGCGGTTTGGCTTACTACACCGGCTTTGTTTTCGAGGCTTTTGATCGCAAGGGCGAGCTGCGGGCGATTGCCGGTGGAGGTCGTTATGACGATTTGGTGGAAAAGCTTGGCGGTCCGGCGCTCCCGGCAGTGGGTTTTGCCATCGGCGACGTGACCATGGGGCTGCTGTTGGAGCAACGTGCCTTGATGCCGACTTTTGGACCGACGACGGATGTTTATGTGGTGATCGGCGGCGAGGCGGAACGCACGGCGGCGTTTCTGGATATCGCCGGGTTGCGCGCGGCAGGCTACCGGGTGGATTACCCGCTCAAGGAACTCGCGTTTGGCAAGCAGTTCAAGGCCGCCGCCGAGTCGGGCGCGAAGCTGGCTTTGATCTACGGCGGAGACGAACTGGCCAAGGGCGTGGTGAAGTTTCGCGATCTGAGCGACCGCAGCGAACACGAGATTCCGCGTGCTTCGGTGGTCGAGGCGGTGCGGGATTATTTTACCACGGGTGGAACGGCGTAAGTTGTTTTTTTGCGAAAAAATGGTGCGACGACGGAAAATGCCCTTGCGCGCCGGGTGTGTGAGCAGCGAGTGTGACACCTCGCGGCATTTTCTTTGGTCAGGCCGGTGACGTCGCGTCGCTCCCATCGGCCCAAAAAGTCAGTAACCTTCAACCCGCGTCGCGCAAGCGACGCCCCCGGTTCGACGGCGTCTGCGGAGCGAAGGCGGCGGCGGATCGTCTTACACGTCTATGAGTTCCATCATGCAAGAGCTGCTGGCCCAATCCGGCTTCAGCCAGATCCAAGAGGGCAAGATCGTCCCCGGTGTTATCACAGAAATCCGCCAAAACGAAGTCGTCGTCGATATCGGCGGCAAATCCGAAGGCGTCATCCCCGCCAGCGAGTTTATCGACATCGGCGAGCTCCAAATCGGCGGCACCGTTGAAGTATTGATCGAGAAGGTCGAAAACAAGGAGGGCTATCCGGTTCTCTCCTACGACAAGGCCGAGCAAAAGAAGAACTGGGATAACATTCTCACCAAGTTCCCCGAGGGCTCCGTCGCCACCGGTCGCGTCAAGGCCAAGGTCAAGGGCGGCCTCATCATTTCCATCGGCGTCGATGCCTTCATCCCCGCCTCCCACGTCGATATCCAGCCACCCAAGAACCTGGATCAATACGTCGGCCAGACCTACGATTTCAAGGTCATCAAGATCGACCAACTCCGCAAGAACGTCGTGCTCTCCCGCCGCGAGCTCATCGAGCAGCAGCGTGGCGACAAGCGCCGCCTGCTCCTCGACTCGATCCAGCCCGGCCAGGTGCGCAAGGGCGTGGTCAAGAACATCACCGACTTCGGTGCGTTCATCGACCTCGACGGCATGGACGGCCTGCTCCACATCACGGACATGTCCTGGGGTCGCATCGCGCATCCTTCCGACGTCCTCAAGCAGGGCGAAGAGATTCAGGTCATGATCATCGAGGTTAACCGCGAAAAAGAACGCGTTTCCCTCGGTCTCAAGCAGACCACCACCAATCCTTGGGACGCCATCGAGCACAAGTTCCCGGTTGGCGCCAAGGTTCACGGCAAGGTGGTTAACCTCGTTCCCTACGGCGCGTTCCTCGAGATCGAGCCCGGCGTCGAAGGTCTCGTGCACATCACCGAGATGTCCTGGACCAAGCGCATCACCAAGCCCTCCGAAATGCTCAAGGTCGGCCAGGAGCTCGACGCAGTGGTCCTCGGCGTGGCCAAGGACGAGCAGAAGATCTCCCTCGGCCTCCGCCAATTGGAGCCACACCCATGGGATAGTGTCCGCCACAACTACCCGATGGGCGCTCGCGTCCGCGGCAAGGTGCGCAACATGACCACCTACGGCGCCTTCATCGAACTCGAAGAAGGCATCGACGGTATGGTGCACGTCTCCGACATGACATGGAACCGCAAGGTCA
>JAIXRU010000032.1 GCA_027485045.1 Opitutaceae bacterium
ATCAGGAGTTCGAGCCAGAGTTCAAGCAGGTCGTCGTAGTCGAGTACGTTTTGCTCGCGTTTGCGGGTGGCGTAGGCGGCGGCAAAGGCGGGCAGGCGGTGGGCGATCTCGTCGTATTGGGGGAAGTTGCCCTTTACGGTTTCGAGCAGGTCGAGGCGGGTGTTGCGCGCGAGGGAAATGACGTTGTGGAGCGGGCCGGGCTTGGGGTGGGTCTTGTCCTTAAAGAAGAGTTTGTCCTCGGACTCGACGGCGGTTTTGAGCAGGGATTCGGCTTCGTCGGCGTCGAGAATGGTGAAGTTTTTCGGGAGGCCGAGGGCGTCGCCGTAGATGCGCAGGACACGACTGCCAAGGGAGTGGAAGGTGCCGCCCCAGAAGCGGCGGGGCTCCACGCCGGTGAGTTGCTCGACGCGGGCGAGCATTTCCTTGGAGGCCTTGTTGGTGAAGGTGAGGAGGAGAATTTCGCCCGGGCGAACGCCCATGGAGAGCAGGTAGGCG
Organism: Opitutaceae bacterium; assembly: GCA_027485045.1. Taxonomy (GTDB): domain Bacteria; phylum Verrucomicrobiota; class Verrucomicrobiia; order Opitutales; family Opitutaceae; genus IMCC26134_A. The sequence continues at coordinate 496 of JAIXRU010000032.1, forward strand.
ACGCGGTAGGTGAGGGTGCGTGTCTTGCCGGAGCCGGCGCCGGCGAGCACGAGGAGCGGACCGGGCTCGGCGGTGACGGCGGCGAATTGCTCGTCGTTGAGCTCGGCGCGGAAGTCGATCGCGGGAACGGACGATTCGAAGGAGGAGGCCGAGAGGCTATCGAGGGGGAAATCCATGGGATGAGGGCGCTTCAGGCGGCGGAGGAGCCGGGGGGATTAAGGGCGGGCGGGGCGAAGCGGGCGCGGAGGACTTCGATGACGATGGGCAGGACGGAGATGACCATGATACCGAGGATGACGACCTTGAAGTTTCGTTGCACGATGGGCTGGTTGCCGAAAGCGAAACCGAGGTAGGTGAAAGCGTAGATCCAGAGGAAGCCGCCGGCGATATTGAAGGCGATGAAGCGGCGGTAGTTCATCTGGCCGACGCCGGCGACAAAGGGCACGAAGGTGCGAACGATGGGCACGAAGCGAGCGAGCACGATGGCGCGGCCGCCGTAGCGTTCGAAGAATTCGTGGGCGCGGCGCAAGTGGGCCTTACGGAGGAAGCGGGAGTCGGGGCGGTTAAACACGGCCGGGCCGAGGCGGGCGCCGATGGCGTAATTGAGCGAGTCGCCAAGCACGGCGGCGACCCAGAGTAGGACGGCGAGCAGGTGGACGTTGAGCGCGGTATCGGGGCGGGCGGCGAAGGCACCGGCGGCGAAGAGCAGGGAGTCGCCAGGAAGGAAGGGCATGATGACCAGGCCGGTTTCCACAAAAATGATGGTGAAGAATACGGCATAGGTCCACGGGCCGTAGTGGGCGATGATGTCGGCCAAGTGCACGTCTATGTGAAGGATGAAATCGAAAAGAGAGCGCAGGGCGTGAATCATGTGCACGATGCAAACGGCAAGCCGGGCTTGGGCGAGCGGGAAGTCGCGCGGGTGGGCGGAAGTCGTTTGATGAAGCGCGGGAGCGGGACCAATTCACGGGGGCGCGATTCAAGGCGGTTTTAATCACAAGAAACTTCCCGAGGCATGAAAATCGGATGCAGATTTAGGCTTTGATATGCGGTGCCGCGGTAAACTGGCTGACCTTGCTGGCAGGTATTTGGATTTACCGACGAGAAAATGGATTTTTTCGGGAACTCACGGTTAGGAGTAGGGCACCCGCAACCAAGGCCACTAAACAACCCAATCCGAGCCGGGGCTCGTGATACGTCCATTCCACTTCGAAATCACCGGGCGGCACCACCACGCCGCGCATCCATCCATTCACCGGAAACGCCTCGGCCTTCACCCCATTTACCTTCGCGGTCCAACCGGGATACCAGGCTTCCGCCAACACCAAAATCGCGGCTGATGACGATGCGCCTTTCAAACCCACTCGTTCATTATGAAACGTGGTTACCTGAACCGGTTTTTGTCCGGGAAAAACTTCCGCAGCCCGGGTGAGCTCTCTCGCCCCTGAAGTGGATTCGATAAGTGCCGTGCCGTGAAAATCAAAACCGGCCGCCATCAACTGAATCGCCTCACGCCAGCCGGTCACCTTTCGTGTAGCTGTGCATAAATAGGCCCTGGGGTCAGGGTTCTCCGCCAGTCGTATTCGTCCACTGGGCGGCTCGGATCCCGCAACTACATTCATCGAGTTATAGAGAAAGGGCGTTCTCTCGTATATTCTCACATCCGGGAATGTATTGATCACCGTTTTTTCCGGTAGACCCGCTACCGCGTGAACGTAGACCCAGGGCCTGGCCAAATACAAAGAAACGTAAGCCGCAAAGCCGCTGTAACCGCTGACCATACCGAAGTTTTCGCGCACCAATCGGGGTGTTATATTCAATCGCGGCGGCATCGCGTCCGACGCGTCTGCCCGCAGCTCGCGCACCAGTCCTGCAACCGACGACTCCATGGGAAATCCCTGCGGCAGCGCATGCCATCGCTTCAGCCCGGGCGATATAGATAGCAGGGGAAGCAGCACCCCGGCACAAACCAGCGCCCACGCCCACCTCGGCCAACGCACCCAGCGGCATCCCCATGCCGCCAGCATAAGCAGCGCGACTACAGTAAGGAACGCCGTTCGCGCGTGCAGGCGAAAGGCCGCGAAGCCGGGCATGCCCGCTTCGAGTAAGCCGCGCACCCCCTCCGGCAATTCACTCGCGAGGACTAGCGCCACGAGTGCCAGCGCCGCCAAGCCCCGAACCGACCGCTCCCGCCATCCACGCCACAGCGCCCACGCCGCCAAAAGCGCCAGGGGAAACCCCATCCAAACGTGCGCTTCCACGTCGGGTATCCGGTGATCGTTGGGCGCCCAGACCAGACCCAGCCAATCCCGCCAGATCATCGCTCCATATCCCGACATCGTTCCGCCCTCCGCCGCCCGATTACTCTCGGACACCAATTGCAGGAATGGGATCAGGACCGGCGCGGTTAGCCCAAGTCCCAGCACCGCGAACCCCACGAGGCGCGCCAGGCCGGCTGCCGTGGCTCTCCAGCCCGCCGATGAAAGCCAAGCCCCCGCATACACGCCTAGGCCCACCTGCGTGAACCAGTAAACCTGGGGATGGCCGCATAAAATCTGCAAGGCCCCCACCGTCGCTACGCCCGCGCCCCATTTGCCCGCGCCCGAATCGATCAAACGGGTCGTCAACCAGAACAACATCGGCACATGGCAGAGACCCGCAACATAATGGATTTGTCCGCTCGCCAACCGCGCCGTCACGGCGGGGAGCAACATAAAGAGCAACGCGGCGGTCCAGCCCGCCGTGCGTCCTATTCCCAGCGATCGCGCCCATAACCGCACCCCCATCAGCGCCCATGCTAAATGTCCCCAAACGATCAGCACCGAAGCTACCCGCACATCCATCAACGCATGCAGCCAGTTCGGAGGGTATAACACGCCTACCTGCAGGTCCGCCCAGAACGGGCGTCCGAGGCCGATATGCGGATTCCAAAAAGGGAGCTCTCCTGCCCGGAGATGTCGGCCCAACCACTCGGCCTGAAAGAAATAGTAACGAACAAAATCGATTCCCTCCAACATACTTGGCGAGCGCAGCAGCCAGCCGAAAACCCATAGCCCGGAAACAAAAACCATCATGGCCACTTCCACCGTCGAGCACACCGAGTGCGCTTGCGCCACAGGCCTCGCTTCACTGCTCATGCCCGCAGCTGCGGAAACCGCAGATTCCACAAGCCGGACCGGGTCCTGTTTAATAACCACCCGTGGCGAAATCGGGAGAAGTTGGTTTTAGCTTTAGGCGGAACCATGCGGCCGAGGCTGCATGGTTCCGGCTTAGGGTGATCTTTATAAGGTTCCGGCCAGCCCCGTAGCTTCAAATTCCGCAGCGATGGGCCAAACTTTAGAATGAATTCACCAAACGGATCGAAATCCCTCAATTCTTCTATCCTCAGCAAAAACCGTGGATAATCGGTGCGCAAAAGCATCTTTCTCAGTTATAGAAAATTAACTGATAGGGAACTGGATTTTTCCGGGGATCGGGTCGGCAAGGGTTTAATGGGAGGGTGGACCCTGAAACTGGCTGCGCGGTCGTCGGTGGTCGAAGGGGTTGGAGGGGATAAAGTCGGCGCTCGGGCTGGCGTCGCCTGTTCCGGCTAGGTATCAGATTGGGTAACGTTTGAGCGGAGCAAAGGGTAGCACATAACAGCCTGGCTCCGCGGCTCGACCGCGCCTCGCGGGCAGGAGTCAGCGGCAGGTTTCATCCGCGGTGGGGTATCACCCCATTGAGACGCACCAGTTCGTCGGCCATACTGCGCCGCCGATCCCAACTGGTGAATCAAGTCCCTTCCCCCCGATGAGTTCCAACGAGCCGACGTTTGACCCGCCGCAGACTCCGAAAGTACCCCTTCTTGCGGCCCACGCTGATGCACCCATCCCTACCGCCTTTGATCGCCCGCCGACGGCTGCGGGCGATGAGGTCGCGGCTCCGGACGCAAGCACCGGACGGTCGTCGGCCGAACTCGACGCTTCGGAGTTGCGCTACCGGCGGCTGTTTGAAACGGCGCAGGACGGGATTCTGATTCTCGATGCTGAGACGGGTATGGTGGACGATGTGAATCCGTTCCTAATCACGCTGCTGGGGTTTTCGCGGGAGCAGTTTCTCGGTAAGGCGATATGGGAACTGGGTTTCTTCAAAGACGTCGCGGCCAACGCGCAGAAATTTGCGGAATTGCGGGACAAAGAATACGTGCGTTACGAGCACTTGCCCTTGGAAACCAGCGACGGGCGGCGGGTCGAGGTGGAGTTCGTGAGCAATGTCTATCTCGTCGCCGGCGCCAAGGTGATCCAGTGCAATGTGCGCGACATCAGCGCCCGCCGGAAGGCTGAGGAAGCGCTGGCCCTGCTCCGGGTCGAGCTGGAAGCACGGGTGACCCTGCGCACCGCCGAGTTGCTGGATGCCAATCGGGAGCTGGAGGCGTTTTCCTACTCGGTCTCGCACGATCTGCGCGCTCCGTTACGGGCGATAGACGGTTTTTCCCAAGCCGTGCTCGAGGATTACGGCGACCTGCTGCCGGCCGCAGGTCAGGACCAACTGAAGACCATCCGACGAGGCGCTCAGAAAATGGGGTGCCTGATCGACGATTTACTGGCTTTCTCCCAGCTTAGCCGGGCATCGCTGAACAAGCGCGCCGTCAACACCGAAGCTATCGTGCGGGCGGCGTGGGCCGAGCTGGAGGCCCAGCGGGCCGGCCGGATCGTCGATTTGCGGATCGGCGCGTTGCCCGGGTGCTCGGGCGATCCCGCCTTGCTCAAACAGGTCTGGCTCAACCTGCTTTCAAACGCCCTGAAGTATACCCGCAAGCGGGAGCAGGCGGCGCTTGAGATCGGCTGTTTGAAGACCAACGGCACCGACACCTTCTTCGTGCGCGACAACGGCACCGGTTTCGACCTGCGCTACGCCGACAAGCTCTTCGGGGTTTTCCAACGGTTTCACCGCGCGGAAGACTACGAGGGCACGGGCGTCGGCCTCGCCATCGTCCAACGCATCGTGCAACGGCACGGCGGGCGCGTTTGGGCGGAGGCGGTCGTGGATCGTGGGGCGACGTTTTATTTCACTTTGGAAAAGGACGACTGCTCATGAAACGCTCCGACGCGATCAAACTGCTGCTCGTGGAGGATAATCCGGACGATCTCGCGCTCACGCTGCGCGCCTTGGGCAAGGCCAATTTTTCGAGTCAAGTTCTCGTGGCCCGCGACGGGCTCGAGGCGGTGGAGTTGCTTTTCGGCGAGGGCGTGCACTCCGGCCGCAACATCGCGGAAGAGCTGAAAGTGATCCTGCTTGATCTAAAATTACCGAAGCTCGACGGCTTGGAAGTGCTGCGGCGAATCAAGGGCGATCCGCGAACGAAGCTGATTCCGGTGGTCGTACTCACTTCCTCGAAAGAGCAGCGGGACATCGTCGAAAGTTACCAACTGGGCGTGAACAGTTACATCGTGAAGCCGGTTACTTTCGAGCGTTTCTCGGAAACGGTGCGGCATCTGGGATGCTACTGGCTTTTGCACAACCAGCCGCCGAAGATCTCGGAATAGATGTACCCCATGTCCCGGCCGCTAAAGCTCCTGATCGCCGAGGACAATCCCGACGATGCCGCCCTGATGGTGGCGGAGCTACGCCGCGCAGGCTTCGAGCCCGACTGGCGGCGCGCAGAATCGGAAGCGGATTTCCTCGAGCACCTGAACGGCGGAATCGAGCTGGTATTGGCGGATTATCAGATGCCGCTGCTCTCGGGATTGCGCGCGTTGGAGTTGTGGAAACAGAGCGGACTGGATGTGCCCTTCATTCTGGTCTCCGGCGCTATTGGTGAGGACACCGCGGTGGCCGTGATGAAAATGGGCGCCACCGATTACCTGCTGAAGGATCGCCTCGCCCGGTTGGGCCCTGCCATCACCCACGCCCTCGCCGAGGCGCTGGAGCGACGCGACCGCAAGTATGCGCGCAGAGCTCTGATCGTATCTGATGCACGGTTTGCGTCGATCTTCCACGCGAACCCCTCGGCCGTCTGCATCGCCAATCTCATGACCGGGCGGATTTTGGACGGGAACGACCGGTTCCGGGAATTATTCGGCTGGTCGCACGCCGAGGTGCAGGGGAAAACGAGCGCCGAGCTGGGGCTCTGGGTCGAACCCGCCCAATTGGAGATTCTGATCATGCAGGTGCGGGCGACCGGATCGGTGCGCGACGCGGAAGCTCAAATGCGCCGCCGGGACGGCGAGGTGCGCGATGTATTGGTTTCTATGGCGCGGGTAGAGGTGCCCGGTGAGTCCGAGCCGACCATGATCTCCACCTTCAACGACATCACGGTGCGCAACCGGTCGGACACCCGGCTCCGGCTGCTGGAATCTTGCATCGCCCGGCTCAACGACATGGTCATCGTCACCGAAGTCGAGCCACAGGACGAGCCGGGTCCGCGCATCGTTTTCGTCAACGATGCTTTCGTCCGGGTCACCGGCTACACGCGGGAAGAGGCCATCGGACGTTCGCCGCGTTTTTTGCAGGGGCCGAAGACAAGCCCGGTCGAGCGGGCGCGCCTTCGGGAAGCACTGAGGCGGCCGTCGGCGGTGCGGTCGGAATTGATCAACTACGCCAAGAACGGAGTGGAGTATTGGGTCGAGATGGACATCGCGCCGGTGTCCGACGTGACCGGCCGCGTCACTCACCTGGTGGCGGTCGAGCGCGACATCACCGAGCGCAAGCTGGCCGAGGCCGCCCTGCGCGCAAGCGAGCAGCAGTTCAAGTCTCTCTTCGAACAGGCGGCGGTGGGCTTTGCCCAGACCGATGCGGCGACGGGGCGGTTTTTACAGGTTAACCGGCGGTTCTGCGAGATCGCGGGCCGCAGCCGGACCGAGCTCGAGCAACTCACTTTTACAGCGATCATCCATGGGCAGGATCTCGGTCACGCACTGGAGATGACGCGGCGGGTGCAATCCGGGGCTCTGCGCGAGTTCACCCAAGAGAAGCGCTACGTGCGCAAGGACGGGGTCGAGGTGTGGGTGAGCGTGACGAAGTCGGCTATGTGGGCACCCGGAGCGAAGCCGGATTTCTTCATCACCATCGCGCAGGACATCACGGCGCGAAAACAACTGGAGCAGCAGTTCCTGCAGGCGCAAAAAATGGAGGCCATCGGCACGCTGGCGGGCGGCATCGCGCATGATTTCAACAACATCCTCACTGCGATCATCGTCTACGCCGAATTGGGCCAGACGGTGTTGTCAGGCAACGCGGAGGTGCGGGAATACCTCGGCGCCATCTTGCAGGCCTCGAATCGCGCCTCCGATCTGGTGCGGCAGATTCTTACCTTCAGCCGGCAGGAACGGCCGAAGCGAAGCGCGATTTCGCTGAAGCCGGTGATGGTGGAAAGCCTCAAGCTGCTGCGCGCGTCGTTCCCGGCTTCCATCGAGTTTGATATCGCGCTCGCGACCGATGCGCCGACGGTGCTGGCCGATGCGACCCAAGTCCACCAGGTGTTGATGAACCTCGGCACCAATGCCTGGCATGCGATGAAAGACCGACCCGGGTGCTTGCGGGTGAAACTGGAGCGTTGCGCGGTGGATACAGAGTTGGCGGCCACGCAACCGCGGTTACGTCCGGGCCTCTACGCGCGCGTGACCGTCGGCGACACGGGTTGCGGGATCGATGACGCTACCTTGAGGCGGATGTTCGAGCCGTTTTTTACGACGAAGCCGACGGGCGAGGGCACCGGACTGGGTCTGTCCGTGGTGCATGGCGTGATGGAGAACCACGACGGCGCGGTCACGGTTGTCAGCCAGCCGGGGCAAGGCACGGAGTTTCACCTCTATTTTCCCGCCTACGCAGGCGAGGCGAGCACGCCCGAGCACGCCGACGAACCGGCGTCGCGCGGTCAGGGCGAAAACATTTTGGTGGTCGATGACGAGGAAGTCCTCGTGAGGATGATGACTCAGGCGCTCGTCATGCTCGGTTATCAGGTCGAAGCGACGAGCGATTCTGCGGTGGCCTTGGAATGGGTGTGCGCCGATCCGCAGCGTTTCGCGCTTTTGCTCACGGACCAGACGATGCCGGGCCTGACCGGTCTCGCCCTCGTGCGCAAGGTGCGGCAAATCCGGCCCGACCTGCCCGTGATTTTGATGACCGGCTACGGCGGGTGCGCGTTGACCGGCGAAATCCAGGCGGCCGGAGTCCGCTTGGTTTTGGACAAACCCATGACGATCGGGGCGCTGGGTGCTGCGGTGCGCACCGCTTTGACCCCGCAACCTTTACCCTGACTATGGCGCGAATTCTTCTGATCGACGACGACCAAGCGGTGCGCACCGGCATGCGTCTCACTCTCGCGCATTATGGCCACACCGTGACTGAGGCACGGGACGGCCGGGAAGGGCTCAAGCTCTTAGACCAAATCAACGTCGATCTGTTGATTACGGATATTGTGATGCCGGAGGTGGACGGGCTGGAGGTCGTGATCGAGGTCGCAAAGCGCCGGCCAGCCATGCGGATCATCGCGATCTCGGGCGGAGGCCGGCTAAACGCGAGCGACCATCTCCAAGTCGCCAAACTCTTGGGTGCGACCAAAGTGCTGGCGAAGCCGTTCACCACCGAGGCGTTGCTGGCGGCGGTCAACGAAGCGTTGACGGACCGGAGCGAGGGGGACGCAATCACGCTGATCTAAGAAACAGTCGCCAGCGTCGCGACCCTGCTTCTTCCGGCCACGGCCAAAATCCGATTTCGGGGTGGGGGCTGATGGGAAGTCAGCGCTCAACCCTTGAACCATAGGAGAGCTGCTAGCCGGAGCGGCAATCAGTTGATGCGCGATCTCAGGCTTTGTTTTCCAACCCGCTCCCTTTGTCTTCGTCTTCACGCTGTAAAGAAACCTATCGGCCGTGATGTAGAGCGTGCCGCCATCGTCGCCCCACGCGCAATTGCCCGTGGCCTGACCGGTGAGGATCGAGCCGAGATGTTTGCCGTTCGGAGAAAGAATCAGCACCCCGCCGGGGCCCGTCGCCCACAGGTTGCCCTGCGCGTCCACTTTCAAGCCATCGGGTAAACCTTTACGGTCGGGAGCGACGAGCGACTTTGCGTCGAAAAAGACGCGTCCGTTCGCCACCGAGCCATCGGCCTGCACGTCGTAGGCCATGATCCTCGGCGCCTGCCCATCGCTGACCGCGACGTAGAGCGTTTTTTCGTCGGGCGAGAAACCGATGCCGTTTGGGAAGGTGAGGTCCTTTATCACGGCGCTGACATTCCCATCCGGCGTCAGACGGTAGACGCCGTTGAAATCGAGTTCCTTGAGCGGCGATTTATTCAGCCCTTTGAGGCCGTAGGGCGGATCGGTGAAGTAGATCTCGCCGTTCTTGCGCTGCGCGAGATCGTTCGGGCTGTTGAAGCGCTTGCCTTCAAACGTATCCGCGAGCGACGTCTGCGAGCCGTCCTTTTCCACCCGCGCGATGCGTCGCTCGCCGTGCTGGCAGATGAGCAGTCGCCCCTGCGCATCGACGCCGAGTCCATTCGAACCTTGCTCACGAAAGCCTTCCGTCGGCTTCAGCATGCCGCTTGGTTTCATGAAGACCTCCGCCGCCGTGGCGCCGGGCTTCCATTGAAAGATCACGTTTTCCGGCACATCGGAAAAAACGACCGAGTTCTGAAACCAAGCCGGCCCCTCCGACCAGTTGAATCCCTCGGCTAGTTTCTCGATCGCCGCATCCGGCGCGAGCAACGCATCGAGCTGGGGATCGAGCCTTTCGATCCTGGGCGTGAAATCGGCGGCAAAAGCCGCGATGGGGACGAGGAGGAACGGAAGGAGACGTTTCATGCCGCACGATTTACCGAGGGGAAACTACATTTGCCAAGGATAGCGCCGCAAGGGGTTTAAAGGGAGGGTGGGTGCTGGAACTGGCTCCGTGGGCGTCGGCGGTATATGGGGATCGATTCTATAAAGTCGCCGCTCGGGGGGGTGGCGTCGCCGGTTCCAGCTACGGATCAGATTGGGTAGCGTTGCTACAGAGCAGAATGTAACCTGTAACGGCCCCGACCCCGTTGCCTCGACCGACTCCGCAGGTTGCGCCAGATCCCGACGATTCTCTTTATTTTCTTTTAAAGCCACTTATTCGCTTAAGAAAAAACGGCACGTACCGTTACCTAAGATGAAGTTTTTAACCTCATCGCCCAAAACGATTCAAAAACTCCACATCCCGTAATCTTCTCGCATCAGCATGAAATCCTCGAACCTCACTATTGGTAAACGCATCGCCCTGGGCTTCACCGGCCTGATCGTCCTCGCCACCGCACTCAACGGTTAACAGCCACGGCGGACAACATGTCCAAAGGCGCCCTGCAAGTCGCCTCCGCCTCCGGCCAAGTATCCGCCTCCAGCCAATCGCTGGCCGAAGGCGCCAGCGAACAAGCCGCCTCGTTGGAGGAAATCAGCTCCTCCGTAGAAGAGCTCACCAGCATGACAAAGCGTAACGCCGAGAACGCCCAAGCCGGCAAAGCCTCTTCGAGCCAAGCCCGTGCCGCCGCCGAAGCCGGAGCCGCCGAGATGGAGCGCTTGCAAAGTGCGATGGGCACCATCCAGCAGTCTTCCACAGAGATTTCCAAGATCATCAAGACGATCGACGAAATCGCCTTCCAGACCAACATCCTCGCGCTGAACGCCGCCGTCGAAGCCGCTCGCGCCGGCGAAGCCGGTGCCGGTTTCGCCGTGGTCGCCGACGAAGTGCGCTCCCTCGCCCAACGCTCTGCCAGCGCCTCCAAGGAAACCGCCGAAAAGATCGCTGCCGCCAGCACGAGCAGTACTCAAGGCGTCGAGCTCTCGGTGCGTGTCGCTGCCGGCTTCCAGCAGATCCTCGAAAAGAGTCGCGAAGTCGATCGCTTGGTCACCGAAGTCGCTACCGCATCAGTCGAGCAGAGCGAAGGCCTCGCCCAGATCAACACCGCCATCACGCAGATGGACAAAGTCACCCAATCCAACGCCGCCAGCGCCGAGGAAACCGCCTCTTCCGCCGAGGAACTCAGCGCCCAATCTCAAGAGATGCGTGTGGCCGCCGACCAGTTGGCCGCTCTCGTCGGACTCAAGTCGGACGCCAACGCCGACAGCGCGCTCATGGCTCACGCCAATGAACAGACCAAGACCGGTCGCCATCCCATCGAGACCCCAAAAATCGCGCAACGCCTTGTCAAGAAAGTCGGCCCGCACACCGGTGGTCGCGCTGCGATTACCAAGCACGATGGCCACGCCAGTAAGGACCATACCAAATCCAATACTCTAAGTTTTCATGACTAGATATACCTCGTAGCAGCCGACGTCAGGATGCAGATAAGCACGAAGTCGCCTTAGCAATGTAAGGCGCCGCGTTACTCTGCCGAACCAGCTTCGTTACCTCGGCTGTTACCAGAATAGAGAACAGATCGTGGTCACAGAGCACTGAGGGAGGCTACGGAGGGGGCAATTCGGGTGAAGTCGGGGTTTGCGCTGAACGGGCAGGCTGGAGTGAAGTCGGAGGATGAAGGTTCACTGGTTTCAACACGTTGAGTTTGAGGGCTTGGGTTTGATCGAGCCATGGCTGCGGGCGCGCGGGCATGAGGTGACGGTGACGCGCTGGTGGGCCGGCGAGACGGCGGCGGCGAATGCGACGGCGGCGGAGTGGTTGATCGTGATGGGCGGGCCGATGAATATTTACCAGCACCGTGATTTCCCGTGGTTGGTGGCGGAAAAGGCGGCGATTGCGGCGGCGGTGGCGTGCGGGGCGCGGGTGCTGGGTGTATGCTTGGGAGCACAGTTGATCGCGGACGTGCTGGGCGGAAAGGTGATGCAAAACCCTGAGCGCGAAATCGGGTGGTGGCCGGTGCGGGCGGTGGCGGCGACGGAAGCGCGGGGGTCGCGTTATGAGTTTCCTGCCGAGGTGACGGTCCTGCATTGGCACGGGGACACGTTTACCTTGCCGCCGGGGGCGGTGCGGCTGGCGGCGAGTGAAGGGTGCGCGCAGCAGGCTTTCGCTTGGGGCGAGCGGGTGTTGGCGCTGCAATTCCATTTGGAGATGGGTGGCTCGGCGGTGGCAGAAATCGCGGCGGCTTGCGCGGACGAACTCGTAGGGGGCGGTCGCTGGGTGCAGGCGGCGGGCGTGATCACAGAGGGCGCGTACGCCCATGCGCAGGCGGCGAGCGGGCTGCTGGCCAAGTTGCTCGCGGCGCAGGAGCGCAGTTGAGCGTAGCGCGGTGGGTTGCGGGCGGTGAGGAATCGTTGTTGTCCCCGTCGGTGCGGGCTCTGCATAAACGGGTTTCCTTTTTTCAAACGTGTCCGCCACCACGCCCCTCCACTACCAAACCGTCGCCGAACTTTCCGCCGCACTAGCGGGCGGCCAACTGACTTCTGTCGCCTTAACCGAGGCGGTGATCGCCCGCGCGCTGGCGGTGGAAGATCGGGTGCAGGCGTTTAATTCCTACGATACGGCCGATGCGCTCGAACAAGCGCGGGCGTCGGACGCGCGCCGCGCTGCGGGACAGGCACTGGGGCCGCTGGATGGCATACCGATTGGCTTAAAGGATGTGATTGCGGTGCGTGACCAGCCCTTGACCGCGTCGTCGAAGATTTTGGCCAACTTCATCAGTCCTTACGATGCCACGGTTACGGCCAAGCTCCGTGCGGCGGGGGTGGTGCTGTGGGGGCGGTTAAACATGGATGAGTTCGCGATGGGTTCCTCGACGGAAAACTCCGCGACCAAGGCGACGGCGAACCCCTACGATCTGACCCGCATCCCCGGCGGTTCGTCGGGAGGTAGTGCGGCGGCGCTGGCAGCGGGGCAGGCTCCGGCCACGTTGGGATCGGATACGGGTGGTTCTATCCGCCAACCGGCGGCTTTGTGCGGCGTGGTGGGGCTGAAGCCGACCTACGGGCTGATTTCGCGCTATGGTTTGATCGCTTACGCATCGTCGCTTGACCAAATCGGACCATTTGGCCGCACGGTGGAGGATGTGGCGATGGTGTTGCAGGCGATTGCGGGTCATGACGAGCGCGACTCGACCTCGTTTAACGCGGTGATCCCCGATTATCGCGCTGCGCTGAGTGCGCCGCGCGAGCGGCCCTGGCGTATTGGTATTCCGAAGGAGTATTTCGGCGCGGGGCTGGACCCCGAGGTGGCGGCGGCGGTGCAGGCGGCGATCGCGTTTTACCAGTCGCGCGGGGCGGAGATTCGCGAAGTGTCGTTGCCCCACACCGAGTATGCGTTGGCGGCGTATTACATCATCGCGACGGCCGAGGCATCGTCGAATCTGGCGCGGTTTGACGGGGTGCGTTACGGCCATCGCAGCGTCGAGGCGGAGACGTTGATGGATGTGTATTTCAAGTCGCGGGCCGAGGGTTTTGGTTCGGAGGTGAAGCGCCGTATCATCTTGGGGACGTATGTGCTCAGCTCGGGTTATTATGACGCCTATTATGGCCGGGCGCAGAAGGTGCGGACCTTGATTCGCGAGGATTTTATCAAGGCCTACGGCGAGGTGGATGTGATTCTGACCCCTACCGCACCGACCCCGGCGTTTAAGCGCGGGGAGAAGAGCGAGGATCCGTTGGCGATGTATCTGGCGGATATCTACACCATTGGGGTGAATCTGGCCGGGCTGCCCGCGATCAGCGTGCCGTGCGGGTTTACGGCGGGTGGGTTACCGATCGGGTTGCAACTGATCGGCCAACCCTTCGCCGAGGCGGATTTGCTGGCGGCGGCGCAGGTGTATGACGCGGCGCATGATTGGACGAAGCGGACTCCGGTGCTCTGAGCTTTTTAACCACGGAGAACACGGAGATCACGGAGATGGAGAACGAAGCACTGACCGAAAAAATTATTGGAGCTGCGATTGAGGTTCATCGAGAGCTCGGACCCGGTTTATTAGAGTCTGCCTATGAAGCTGCACTCGCTCATGAATTTTCGCTGCGGCAGATATGCTTTGAGCGTCAAAAGGAAATGCCGGTTCGGTATAAAGGATTTCTGATCGAAGTCGGTTATCGGCTAGATTTCTTGGTCGAGAACAAGGTCATTGTAGAACTCAAAGCGGTTACAGAAATGCATCCGATTTTTGAAGCGCAGCTTATTACTTATCTTCGCTTGTCAGCACAACGTGTGGGTCTGCTTATCAATTTTAATGTCCCACGGCTGAAGGACGGACTTATTCGCCGAATTGTATGATCTCCGTGTCTCTCCGTGTTCTCCGTGGTTAAAACTCTCTTTTTATAAATGAATTACGAAGCCGTCATCGGTCTTGAAGTCCACGTGCAGATCAAGACTCGTTCCAAGATGTTTACCCGTGTCGCCGCGGGTTACGGGCAACCCGAGAACACGCTCACCGACCCCACCGTGCTCGCCCTCCCGGGCGCTCTGCCGGTGATGAACAAGGCGGCGGTGGATGCCATCATCAAGGCCGGGCTCATGCTGGGTTGCGAGATTGCCCCGGTCTGCAAATGGGACCGTAAAAACTATTTCTATCCCGACTCGCCGAAGAATTATCAGATTTCTCAATACGACCAACCCATCTGCATCGGCGGCACGGTGGAGATCGAATTGCCCGGAGCGGCACGCAACATCCTGGGTGAGCACAAGGCCATCCCGCTCACCCGCATTCACCTCGAAGAAGACGTAGGCAAACTCAACCACGGCGCGGGCGGCTCGTTGATCGACTATAATCGGGCGGGCACGCCTTTGATGGAGATTGTTTCTGATCCGGCGATGCACTCTGCCGAGGAGGCCTACGCGTATTTGCAGTCGCTGCGCACCAGCATCGTTTACGCGGGCATCTCTGATTGCGACATGGAGAAGGGCCAACTGCGTTGCGATGCGAACATCTCCATCCGTCCGGTGGGCGAGACCAAGCTGGGCACGAAGGTGGAGCTGAAGAACCTCAACTCGATTTCCTTCGTGCGCGACGGCATCGCCCACGAAATCGCGCGCCAGATCGCCGTGACCAAGGCTGGTGGGTTGATCGTGCAGGAAACGCGCGACTACGATGGCATCACCGGCACCAGCCAATCGCTGCGCTCCAAGGAAATGGCGCACGACTACCGCTATTTCCCCGACCCCGATTTGATGCCGGTGAAGGTGGACGCCGACTGGAAGGCGCGCCTCGCCGCCGAGCTGCCCGAGCGTCCGTTTGATAAACAAAGCCGCTTCATGGGGGCCACCGCTGAGGGCGGTTACGCGCTGCCTTATACGTTGGCCAGCGTGTTGATCACGGATCGCGAGTTGGCGGACTGGTTTGAGACGGCGGTGAAACTGGCCGGGTCCGCGCTCGCCCAGTCGGTGGGCAATTGGATCGTGAACGACCTGCTGCGTGAACTCGCCGCTTCGGGCGTTGCTTTGACTGAGGCGAAGGTCACTCCGGCGGCGCTGGCTGAGTTGGTAAAACTGATCGACGCAGGGACGCTGCTGCAAAACGCGGCCAAGGAAGTTTTCGCCGACTTGGTTGCGACGGGCGATGCGCCTGCCGCGATTGTGGCGCGCAAGGGTCTCGCCGCTGCGCCGACCGATTCGGCGGAGTTGGAAACGTGGTGTCGGGAAGCCATCGCGGCCAATGCCAAGGCGGTGGCGGAGTTTAAGGCAGGCAAGGAAAGCGCGCTCAACGGCCTCAAGGGACCGGTCATGAAAGCCGCCAAGGGCAAGGCCAACCCCAAGGCGGTGGACGAGACGCTGCGCCGGCTCTTGGCCGCGAGCTAAGCTTTCTGACGCCGCTCGCTTTCCGTGCCATGATTCACGTGCGACGATATACGGATGGTCCCGCGTTCGCGCGCCTGGTTTCGCCGTTTCTTTTGCGGCACGAGGCGATCAACAATCTGGCGTTTCGCATTGTCGGGCGTTTCGCCGACGGTGCTGTTGCCGTTCCTCCCGACGTCTATCTCGCGGCGGCGTTCGCCTCCGCCTTGCCGGATGCGGAATTGCTGGGGGTCGCGCTGCGCACGCCGCCTTTCAATCTCGCGTTGGTTTATCCCGGCGGATCGGCAGTCGCGGCCTTGGTGGAGGATGCCATGGATTTCGGCCCTTTGTCCGGGATCATAGGCGAGGTGGCGGACGCCCAGCTCGGCGCGGCAGTTTGGGTGGCCGCGACGGGCGGCACGTTCACGCCGATAGTGGCCTTGCGGGTGCACGAGCTCACCCGGGTCGAGGTTGTTACCGGCGAGGGAACGCTGCGAGCTGCCGTCGAGTCTGACCGCGAGAAACTCGCGCAATGGGAGCAGGCCTTTTATGCCGAGGCGCTGCCTAGCGATGCCCCGCGTCGTAGTGGCCCACTGACGTTGGACGGCTTTTTTCTTTGGGAAGTGGAAGGGGTATCGGTGTCGATGGCGCGCGGTCTGGCTGCGGGACCCCATACGGCTGTGATCACTGCGGTGTATACTCCGCCGGAGCATCGACGCCGAGGTTACGCAACGTCAGCGGTCGCGGCCTTGAGCGGACGGTTGCTGGAGCAGGGGTATGGCTCGTGCGTGTTGTTCACCGATCTGGCGAACCCCACCAGTAATGCGATCTACCGCCGCATCGGTTATCGGCCGGTGGGGGATTTTTCCAACCTGTCGTTTCACGCTAAAACGGCCTGAGCCGCTAAGGGCAAAGACACACCCAATGCGGTGGACGAGACGCTGCGACGCATCTTGAATTCGTAATCCTTATGCACCCCGTCGCCTTCTTCGATACCAAGCCCTATGATCGTCAATCCTTCGCGCAGACGGTCGGAGCCGATGGCATTGCTTGGAGTTTTCATGAGTTTCGCCTGGGGGCGGGCACGCTGGCCGGCGTCGAAGGGGCACGCGCCGTGTGCGTGTTTGTGAACGACAAACTCGACCGCCCGGCGCTTTCTGCGCTGGCTGCGGCCGGGGTGAAACAC
The DNA here is from genome assembly GCA_027485045.1 of Opitutaceae bacterium. GTDB lineage: Bacteria > Verrucomicrobiota > Verrucomicrobiia > Opitutales > Opitutaceae > IMCC26134_A. The sequence goes on from JAIXRU010000032.1 coordinate 17,320, forward strand.
GTCGCGCTGCGCTGTGCGGGGTTTAATAACGTAAACCTCGATGCGGCCCGGGAACTTGGTCTGGTGGTCACTCGTGTGCCGGCCTACTCGCCGCATGCTGTGGCCGAGCACACCGTCGCATTGCTCCAGACTCTTAATCGGAAAATCCATCGCGCCTACAATCGGGTGCGTGAACAAAACTTTTCGCTCAAGGGCCTGGTGGGCTTCGATCTTTACGGTAAAACCGTGGGCATCGCCGGCACGGGTAAAATCGGGCGCTTGGTGGCGAAGATTTTCCTCGGTTATGGATGCAAGCTCATCGCCTACGATCCATATCCCGACACCGCTTGGGCGGCGGCCAACGAGGTCGAATACGTTTCGTTTCCTGTTCTGCTCGCGCGCAGCGATGTGGTGACGCTGCACCTGCCGCTCACGCCGGAATCGCACCATCTGATCAATGCCGAGACCTTGGGTTTGATGAAAACCGGAGCCTATTTGGTGAATACCAGCCGGGGTAAGCTCATCGATACCACCGCGCTTTTGCAGCACCTCAAATCGGGACATCTCGGAGGGGTGGCGCTGGATGTTTACGAGGAAGAGGAAGGCCTTTTCTTTGAGGATCACTCGGGGGAAATTTTACAGGACGACGAACTCAACTTGCTGCTGTCCTTTGCCAACGTGATCATCACTTCGCACCAAGCTTTTCTGACCCACGAGGCGCTCAGCGCGATCGCCAGCGTGACGGTTGAGAATCTGGTGCGGGTTGCCGCAGGTCAGCCACCTCTGGCGGGGACGGCGCTGTAAAACGCGGGAGCGCTGCCAACGCATAGGGTGCGTTTATGCTCGATGAGGGCGGCGCACATTCCGATTCCGAGACCTAGGGCGTGGGCCAGCGGGACGGGTGCGTAGCCGGCATTTGCACCGTCCGCGAAAACCGTTTCACCGAGTGTCAGCTCCACCACGCATTTTAGGGCAAAACCCAAGAGCGCAAGTGCGCCGATGCTGATCGAAAATCCATGACGGGCACGCGCGCCGTCGGCAACCAAGCGGGCACATACCAAACCGTAGAGCGCGGAGTCGAGGCCGGAGAGTCCCCGGTAAGTGTCAAAATTGGTTTGGAAGAGCCAAACGCCGAACCCGATGACGAGGGCGGCGCTGAGCAATGTAAGAGCGGTGGCGCGGCGGCCATCGCGCTCGGCTAAACTGCCGAGCACGAGTAGGGCTGCGACATCCCAGCACAGGTGATCGAAATCAAAGTGCGTTAGATGCGCGGTCATGAGTCGCCAAAGTTCGACGTCACGGGTGAGAGCCTCGCGCTGGAATTCCCAGGTGCTTGCCAGCGAGGGAAACGCGTGGGCCAGGACGGCGAGGGCGGCCAGGGCGAGGGAAAACCAAGGCATACGATTCATGGAAAACAATGGAAGGCGGGGTTCGTCGGACCCCGCCCTGAATTTAATTAGATGCGGCCCTGACGGCGGCGGCTGTGCTGGGCGGCGGTGATAAAGAGCACCAGTATGGCCAGTTTAAGGATGTCGTCGCGGGTGAGGGCACCGCCTCCCCCGCCACCGCCCCCGTGGCTTACGTGGGGGGCGGGGGCGGTGTAGGTGGGCTGGGCGGCGTCCACTTGGTAGGTTTTGACGGGCGCGGCGGCGCGGATCGACTGGGCGGCCACTTCGTTGGCGACGCGGGTTTGGTTGCGGCGCTCGATACCCCGTTTGTTAAAGGTGGTGTCGTCGAGCACGACCATGGCGGTGTGGTCGGTGACTAGTTGGTAGTTCACGCCGAGGCCGGTGATTGCGTCCTTGGCTTCGTTCGCGGGCGTGTTGCCGATGGCTTCCTTGGTTTCGATTTGTTCGATTTGCGCCAGAGCCCAGAGGCGTTCGATCTCGGGGTTGTCGGTATCGACCTCGGGGAAATCAAAGGTGGTGGTGTAGGTTTTGTCCTCGCCGGTGAGCTTGGCTTGGAGCGTTACGGTGGCGCGGCCCGCGCCCTCGTAGCGGCCAAAAATAACGAGCTGTTGGCCACGGTAGATTTTCTGGGGCAGGTCGCCGGTGGTGTCGAAGACGCGGGCACCGGTGAATTTAAACGAGGCGTCGTGCAGGGCTTCGTAAGCGATTTTGGATTTGGCGAGCAGAAGCTGGCCGACGATGTCGTCGTCGTTGCTCACGCCGGCGTAGAAGCCGCCGGTGGCGTCGGCCATGACGCGCAGGAGGGGCCAGTTGGCGTTGTTGCCCATGAGGAAGCCGAAGAAGCGTACGTCGTTTTTCTTGAGCAGGGCGTGGAAGGCGCGCGGATCGGTGACGCCCTGGTTGGTCACGCCGTCGGTAACGAGGACCACGCTGCTGGCCCGGTCGGCGTCGAGGCCGCGCAGGGCGATTTCGAGGCCGGAGTAGATGTTGGTGCCGCCCTGGGGCTGGAGTTTGGTCAGGAGATCGACCGCGAGTTTGACGTTTTCCGGAGTGGCGGCGGTCCAGTCCTGGGCTAGGCGAGCCTGATCACTAAAGGTTACGATGCGGAAGCGGTCGGTCGGGCGCATCTGGCCGATGGCTTGGGATACGCCGCTGGCGAGGGTGGCGATCTTGCCCTGCATGGAGCCGGAGATGTCGAGCACGTAGGTGTAGTCGGCGCCCTGGGTGATGGGTTTGAGGTCGATGCCGGGCGTTACGACCATCATGAAGGTGCCGGGTTTGTCCTTGCTGGCGCGATACGGGATCACTTCCACGCGGCCGGGGAGTTTATCCGAAAGGCGGTAGTAAAAGACGAAGTCGCGGTCGAGTTTCGCGCCGGGGCGATCGAGGGCGACACGGTAGTGACCGGCGTCGATTTTATTGATCACGGCGGCGTTTTCGAAGCCGGGCACGCGCACGTCGTCTACCGGCCAGGCGGATTTTAGCTCCACGTTGAAAAGCAACTGGCCCTGCACCGGGTTGTGGACGGGTTGCCAGAAGGATTTGGCGACCTCGTCGGTTCCGCCTTCTTCGAGCGGATACACGTAGCGGCCGATGCCGGAGTCGATTTCGAGTGGTTGGTAATAAGTGAAACGCAGTTGAACCTCGGCGTTGGCGCGCACCGGGCTGACGCGGAACTGATAGGTTTGGAAAGCCTCTTTGGTGGCGAGACCGGCATCGTTGCCGGCGGCTTTTTCCTCGGCGTAGGTTTTCTCGGCTTCGGCCTTGGGCAGAACCTCGCCCTGAAGGGTTTTTTCGCCGGTTACGATGGTGACGGCGGAAAGGCTGGCGCTCTTGGGGACGGGGAAGGCGTAGATGGCTTCGAGTTCAGTCGGGTTGGGGTTGAAGAAGGTCTGGAGCACCTCGGTCTGGGCGAAACCGTTGTTGAGGGTCACGTTGACCTGATGGCTGCGGATTTGGATGGGCTGGCGGGGCGAGCCGAGGGGCGTGAGCGTGCCGCCGGCGGAGAGCTCGGCGGGACCGCAGAGCACCACGGCGAGCGGAGAAGCGACCGCGAAGAAAAAAGCGCGGAGACGATCAAGGGAGGAATGAAGACGCATAGTAGGATGGGATTTAACGAACGAAGCCCCCTTTAGCTGCGCCGATGCCAAGATATTAATGAATTATGTTAGTAGCTATAAATCAGCAGTAAGTGAAATTTATGCGAGTGCATAATGATAGAATTATAGACATAAATTACTAGGTATCTTACATTTTTTGATAATATGACGGGTATTTTTAAACGGGTAGAGGATCGAGAGTTTGCGGTGGCGGTGCGGCGCTTGAATGCCACGAATCCGTTTTTGCCGGAGCGGATCGAGTGTGAGCGGGTGGCCTTGGGGGCGGATTTTCAGGCGGCGGGCGCAGAGTGGAACCAGTTGCCGCCGCAGGCGGAGGCGCATGCGCATCACCGTAAATTGGTGGAGCGGGCGGAGAAGATTATGACTGAGGCGCGAGTGGGTTGGGTGGCTCCGGTCGGGGGCAAGGCGGGGCGGGAAGAGGCGGCGCTTTACGAGGAGTTGGCGGGGTTTTGGTTGTATCAGACCTATGCGACACGCTTTGACGCGGTGGTGCGCGATCAATTGGCGGGGAAGACGAACGGGGCGCGGCTGGACTTTTATGCGGCGTGGCGGGCGGATGCGGAGCGCTGGCTGGCCTTGCCGGGGCTGACTTTACTGGAGCGCGAGCCGGTGGCACAGTTGTTTGCCTGTGCGTTTCAGATTCGACGGGCGTTTCACCATGTGTTTCGCGGGTTGGTGGGTGGATCTAAACCGATGGCGCGATTGCGGGCGTCGATTTGGCAGTCGATCTTTACCTGTGATCTGGCGCGCTACCGGCGGGGCTTGTTTGAGCGCATGGGGGATTTTGCGACCCTGATTACGGGGCCGTCGGGCACAGGCAAAGAGTTGGTGGCGCGGGCGGTGGCGCTTTCGCGGTTTCAGGCCTTTGATCCGAGGCGTCAAGCGCTGGCGGACGAGGGGGCGGGGTTGTTTTACCCGCTGAATTTGTCGGCCTTGTCGCAGACACTGATCGAGTCGGAGCTTTTCGGGCACAGGCGCGGGGCGTTTACCGGGGCGGTGGGCGATCGGGCGGGGTGGATGGAGGTGTGTCCGGCTTCGGGCGCGGTTTTCTTGGATGAGATTGGAGAAGTGGATACGGGGATTCAGGTGAAATTGCTGCGGGTTTTGCAGGGGCGGACTTTTCAACGCTTGGGCGATACGGAGGCGCGACCGTTTTTGGGGAAAATCATCGCGGCGACCAATCGGGATCTGGGTGCGGCGATTCGTGACGGGCGCTTTCGGGAGGATTTTTATTACCGACTTTGTTCGGATGTGATCGAGACGCCGTCGCTGAGGGAGCAGTTGGACGATGCGCCGGAGGAGTTGGCGGTTTTGGTCGGTTATGTGGCGGCGCGGTTGCTTGGGGCCGAGGAAGCGCCGAAGTTTACGCGCGAGGCCTTGGGGTGGATGGAGCGCGAGCTGGGGGCGGATTATCCCTGGCCGGGAAATTTCCGCGAGCTGGAGCAGTGCGTGCGCAATCTGTTGGTGCGCGGAGTGTATCAACCCCTACGCGGCATAGGGAGCGGGGCGGGTGCGGATTGGAATGCGTTGCTGGAGCCGGGGAAATTGACCGCCGAAGAAGTGCTGCGGCGCTATACTCGGCAGGTGTTTGCGCAGTCGGGGGGAAACGTGGAGGCGACGGCGCGCAGGCTGGATTTGGACCGACGCACGGTGCAGGCTCGGCTGGCGGTTATTAACCCGAAAGAATAATCACCATGTTTACGCTGCCTGTTGATGCCGGTCTTCGTTTGGCCCAACTCGTTCCCGAGGATGCGGAGGAACTCTTCGCGCTGACGGACGCGAATCGGGCGCATTTGCGGCGGTGGTTGCCCTGGCTGGATCGTAATCGGGTGGTGGCGGCGACGGAGGACTTTATAACGTTTACCCAGCGCGAGGCGGCGGCGGGGACGGGGCTCCATTGCGGGATTTTTGAACAGAACATTCTCGTCGGCGTGTGCGGTTATCACCGGATCGACGCGCAGAATCGGTCTGGCCAAATCGGCTACTGGTTGTCGGCGGAGGCGGGCGGGCGCGGGGTGATGAGCCGTTGTGTGACCGCGCTGGTGTCATATGGTTTTGCGAAGCGGGATTTGCACCGGCAGGTGATCGCGTGCGCGGAGGGCAATGGGCCGAGCGCGGCGGTTGCGGAGCGGTGCGGGTTTCGGTTTGAGGGCGTGGCCCGAGACGCGGAGTGGCTTTATGATCGGTTTGTGAGCCACCGAGTTTATGCGCGGCTGCGAACGGACGCCTGACATTTTCCTGACAAACGGCTGACTAAGTCGTGACACGTGGCGGGCGGTTTTCGGGTAAAGTGGCGAGGTATGAAAAATATCTCGTCACTTTTAATAATCGTCGCCCTCGCTACGGTGTGGATGGGCTTTAAACCAGTTGAGGCAGTAGTTTCCACCGAAGCATCGGTTGGCGTTCGAGTGGAGCTGGACCGTCCGGTGTTTCCGGCTGATTCACGGGAGAAGGTTATCGTAAAGGTCGCGTTGGACGGTTTGCGGCCGGTGGCAGTGTCGCGGCGCGCTCCCGTAAACCTGGCGCTGGTTATCGACAAATCCGGGTCGATGAGCGGATCCAAAATCGAAAACGCCCGTGCGGCTGCGCTGGAGGCGGTGCGCCGCCTGACGGCCGGCGATGTGGTTTCTTTGGTGGTTTATGACAATGACGTGGAGGTTCTGGTGCCTGCCCGTAGGGTCGGGACTGGTGAAGCACTCGCGGCTGCGATTGAGAACATACAGGCTTCGGGCGGAACGAATCTTCACGGTGGCGTCGTGGCGGGTGCGGCAGAGTTGAGGAAGCACATCGAGGAAGGATATACGCACCGTGTGCTGCTGATTTCTGACGGTCAGGCCAATGTGGGCCCGCAGACCCCGGAGGCGCTGGGTTCGCTGGGGGGGCGCTTGGTGCGTGAGGGCATTTCGGTCTCCACGATCGGCCTTGGGCTGGATTTTAACGAGGATTTGATGGCGAGACTGGCGAGTCGTAGCGATGGTAATACCTACTTCGTACAACAAAGCCGCGATTTGGTGCGGATATTCAATGAAGAGTTGGGCGATATATTAAGTATCGTCGCACGCCGGGTCGTGGTGGAGGTAAGTTTTCCGCAGGGCGTGCGGCCGGTGCGGTTGATCGGACGCGAAGGACGGATCGAGGAACGCCGTGCCGTTATCGAGTTGAACCAGCTTTATGGTGGTCAGGAGAAATTTGTACTTATTGAAGCAGAATTAGAGCCCGGCACGGTGGGGACGCGTCGTGAAATTGCGCGGGCGGAAGTTCGCTATGAAAACGCCGTCGATGCCAAGGCGGTGAAGCAGAGCGCGGGCGTTGAAGCTTTGTTTTCCGCTGCTAAGAGCGAGGTGGTTAACGCCGCTAATCGCCAAGTTCAGGCCGATTATGCTAAAAACATCCTGGCCGAGGCGAAAGACGAAGTGGTGGCATTAGTTGATTCGGGGCGACAGGCTGAAGCGGGTGCGCGTTTACGCGAGGTAGGGACAGCCCTCGGGGCGCTTGGGCGTGATTATAATAATACGGCAGTCC
>JAIXRU010000196.1 GCA_027485045.1 Opitutaceae bacterium
CCCGCATCTTCATTTAGTCATCAGCACTCTGGCATTATGAAAATCACCATCATCGGCGGCGGCGGCCGCGTCGGTTCCAACGCAGCCTTCGCCCTCCAGTGCGGCGCGATCGTTTCCGAAATCCAGATTCTCGACGCCAACGCCGATCTCGCCGAGGGCGAGGCGCTCGACCTCATGCACGGCAGCTCCGCCGTGGGCGGTCAGCGCATCTATGCCGGCGATTACGCCAAGGCCAAGGATAGCGACATTTTCGTGATCACCGCCGGCCTGCGCCGCAAGCCCGACGAGTCCCGCCTCGACCTGATCAACCGCAACGTCGCCCTCTTCCTCCAGATCCTCGGAGGCATCCAGCAGGCTGGTTTCCGCAAGGACGCGCTCGTTTTCGTTGTTTCCAACCCGGTGGACATCCTTACCCAGCTCGCCCAAGCCAAGCTCGGCCTGCCTTGGCAACAGGTGATCGGCCTCGGCACCATGCTCGACACCGCGCGCTTCCGCTCGCTCATCGCGCAGGAGCTCAAGCTCGCCCCGACCCAAGTATCGGCGCTCATCTTGGGCGAACACGGCGACACCATGATCCCGGTCTGGTCTTCGGCCGCCTACGCGGGCCTGCCACTGGCCAAAGTTGCGGGCTGCACGGCGGCCTTCCAGAATCAGATTTTTGAGCGCACCAAGGGCAGCGGTGCCGAAGTGATCCGCCGCAAAGGTGGCGCGGGCTGGGCGGTGGGTTTGACCATCGCCGAAGTGGTGCACGCCATCGCCTTGAACAAACGCACGGTGTTGCCGGTTTCCTCGCTCCAGCAAGGTGCCTATGGGCTGCGCAACGTCTCGATCAGCGTGCCCACTGTGTTGGGTCGCGCCGGGGTGCTTTCGCACTTGGAGTTGGAACTCTGGCCCAAGGAGCTTTCCGGCCTGCAAAACTCGGCTCGCGCGCTTCAGGAAACTTACGCCAAGGTAGCCAAGGGCTGAGCTTAAAAGAACAGGGTGATTAGCGGAGCCTACTCGCTCGTTGCAGGCTGGCTGCCAAATTACCCGGTATGAAGTTTAAGCCTAGTTTGGTCGTCGGGTGGAGGATGTGCAGTAGTCGGAGCCGCTAGCTGGCTTGAGTTAAAACCGGTGAACCAGGTGGAATTGCACCGTGCCCTGTCTTGGCTGGCCTTGGCGGAGCTCGGGCCTGCTACTTCATCTCTTCGAGTAAAACCTGGATGCGAGTGGGGGCGGGTTCGCGGAGGCGGGCACGCTCATCACATCTTCAGCTCTTTGCGGATGTCCGCCAGCACGCTTTCCGGTCCGCGATAGTCGCCGTTGGATTTGAAGCTCAGGGAGAGCTCCTTGCCGTCCGCCCGCATGAAGACGAGGTTCGGAATGCCGCTTTCATGGCCCGGGCGGCGGAGGATCGAAGCGGAGTCGCGCTGGTCGAACTTTACGGCGGGCCAGGTCATTTTGTATTCGCGCATGTAGCCCTCCATGGCGGAGGCGTCCTGGTCGCTGCTTACAAAAATCATCTCGAAGTCGGGGTGGCGTTTTTTGATTTCCTGGTAGGCGGCGACGAGTTTCGGGGTGAAGCCCCGGCAGGGCGGACACCAGTGGGCGGAATAGTAAACGGCTAGATAACGCACCGGGCCGATTTGAGCGGCAGACGTCGGAGCGAAGTATTTGCCCTTGAGCGCGACGAGTTTGCCATCGAGGGCGGCCAGGACGCGGCCTGGTTTGGCGGAAGGGGCAGGATTGATCGCGGCCGGCTTGGGGTCCAGGGGCGCATCGGCTTTGGGCGCAGCTTCGGCGACTTCCGGTTCGTCGGCGGGCGGCAGAGTCAGGGCATCGATGCGCGCGCGATCAGTCGGGTTCAGTTTGGCGTAGGGGTGGAGCAGTCGCGAACCGTCGGCCCGCTTGAAGGTGACGTAGTCGCCCTTGCGGGCGATAAATTCGGCTTGGGTTTTTACGCCGTCGAAGGAGGTCCAGGTCTCCAAGGCGGCGGCCAGGGGGCTGGTGAGCAGGCAACAGGCAAGGAGCAGGTGCAGGCGGGAGGGGCAATTTCGCATGGTGAGACAAACAGAGCAGGGCCCGCAATTTTTGCAATGCGCAGGCCCGCGGGTACGGTATTTTTTCGGGCAGGGGCTTGGCCGGGCAAGGCTGCGGCACGGCTAAACCCGAAGTTTGGCGCCCGTGAACACGAGTTTGGCCTGTTTGCGGTGCAAGCGCAGGTTCACCCTCGCCATGGGCATTACGGGGAAAGCGAGGCGCACGGCTGGGCCAGTGTTGCATCCAGCGTCTTGCGAAATTGCCCGGTGGCAGGGGCGGGCTTCATATTTGTTAAGATTCTATTGTTTTACGAAAGTTTGCTAAAATTACCTTTTATTTGCATGGAAAAAATGGAAAATATAGCACACAGTTCTCGTGCGTTTCTTAAAGCCATTCGCTACCCCATGCATCTATCGAGGTTTATCTCTCAGAGCCGTAGGATCTTTGGTGTTTTTATCGGACTGCCGCTGCTAGTGCACGCGTCTGATGTTTATGTCGCGCCGACGGGCAGCGATGCCGCGCAGGGACGCCAGGAACAGCCGGTCGCTACTTTGCGCCGGGCGCAGGAGCTCGTTCGCGAATTGCGGCGCGAGCGCCCGTCCGAGCCGGTGACGGTGTGGGTGGCGGGCGGGGATTACCTCCAAGGCACTCCTTTGGTCTTGGGCCCGGAGGATTCGGGCACGGCCGATGCCCCTGTGGTCTGGCGGGCGCGGGAGGGCGAGACCCCGCGGCTACTGGGAGCGCGTAAATTAGCCCTGAAGGATTTTAGGCCGGTGGTCGATGAGGCGACGCGGGCGCGGCTCGCCCCCGAGGCGGCGGCGAATGTAGTGGAGGTGGATGTGCAGGCGCTTGGGCTTACCCGGCTCGGGCCTTATCCGGATGTTTTTACGGATACAGGGGGCATCCTTTCGCTTTTCACCGCCGAGCAGCGCCTGCCGCTCGCCCGGTTTCCGAACCGCGGCTTCATGACGATCCGCAAAATCCAGTTCAACGCCGGCGGTCCGACGACACGCCAGTGGGAGGGTGCGGTCTGGCATCTACTGGAGGATCATCCCACGGGCGGCATTTTTGAATATCGCGACGAATTCTCCGCGAAACACGCAGTCTGGGCCAAGCAACTGGAGCGCGGCGTATGGGTGAAGGGCTACTGGCGCATTCCCTGGCAAAACGAGGCCATCAGGGTCTCCGCCATCGACCCGGAAAAGCGCCTGCTTACCCTCGCCAAACCCATCCCCGGCGGCATCGGCAACAAATACACCCGGCCCGAGGGCAACGGCCGCGAATCCTACTGGGTGATGAACTTGCTCGAGGAAGTGGACCAGCCGGGCGAGTGGTGTCTCGATTTCGTAAACCGCAAGATTTACCTCTGGCCGCCCGCGCCGCTCACCGAGACGGATATCTTCGTAGCCGATACCCTGGAGCCCGTGGTCAAGCTCGATGCCGCGTCGCACATTACCCTTTGCGGTCTGCTTGTGACGGTTAATGCCGGTCCGGGTATCGTTGTGCGCGAAGGCGCCCGGAATCTGATCGCCGGCTGCACGGTGCGTCTGGTGGACGAATACGGGGTGCGCCTCGAAGGCGGCAAAAACCACACCGTGCGCAGCAGCGAGCTCACCAAGCTCGGCTCCGGCGGCGTCTTCCTTGCTGGCGGCGACATCACTACCACGCCCCGCACCCCGGCCGGGCATTTGGTCACCAACAACCACATCCACCATTTCTCCGAACTCCAGCGGGTCTACACCCCGGGCGTGAACGTCGGCTTCACCGGCGGAGGCAACGGCGGCAACCACACCTGCGTAGGCATGACCGTATCGCACAACCTGATCCACGACACGCCCCACGCTGGCGTCCTGCTCGGCAGCTACGACAACGTGATCGAGTTCAACGAGATCTTCCGCTTCGCGACCGTCTCCAACGACATGGGCGGGATCTATTCCTACGACCGGTATAAACAGTTCGGCAATCATGTGCTAAGATTTAACTACATCCATTCCAGCGACGATGGCGACGCGATCTACTTCGACCACGACCACCCGGACATGACGGTCTTCGGCAACGTCGTGCACTTGAAAAGCAAGGGTAAGCGCGGCACCAGTTTTCTGTACAAAATCGGCTACCAGGCGGAGTTCCCCCAGTCGATCAACTGCCGCAACAACATCGCGATCGAGTCCAATTTTGGCTATGAGTTCGTCAGTGCCAAACCGTCCGAGGCCCGCATCGAGAACAACGTGGTGGTGCAGTGCCCCACGCCCTTCACTTGGAGCGACGTAGCCTCCGGAAAAAAGCGCAAGACCGAGCCCTACCCGAGCGGCGCCTTGGCGGTCTACGATGCCGATCCCGGCTTCGTAAACCTGGCCGGGGGCGACTTGCGCCTGCGCCCCGATGCGAAGGTTTTTAAAGACCTGCCCGGTTTTGAACCCATTCCCTTCGAGAAGATCGGCCTCTTCGTGGACGAATATCGTCCGAAACTACCCGACCCCGATCGCATCGACCGCGCCGGCAAGTATGTGCAACACGACGCGCTCGATGGTTACCAAATCCTGGATCGCAAGTGATACCGATGCCAGCCGGCCATTTTCTCTCCGCCCACTAAACCAAAACCCTGCAAAGCCTTTATCCCCATGAAAGAAATCCACATCTCCAATCACCGTCGTAATCATCGCAGCGAGCTCTCCTCGGCGCGAATCCAGCAAGCCATGGATACCTGCTCCGCCGCCGGCGGCGGCCGCGTGGTGCTGGGCCCGGGCTCCTATCGCTGCGGCACGCTTTTCCTGCGCGACAACGTCACCCTCCATCTTGAGGCCGGGGCCAGCATCCTCGGCAGCCCCAACCTCGCCGATTATCCCGCTCCTGAAACCAGTTTCGTGGATGCCGTGGGCGACATCCGTGGCCGCGCCCTCATCCTCGCTGAACGCGTGAGCAACGTGGCCCTCACCGGTGAAGGCCTGATCGACGGCAACGGTGGGGCTTTCCTGCAAAACGCCCCCGAACACAAGAGCCGTCCCTTCCTGGTGCGTCTGGTCCATGCCCGCGGCGTCACCCTGAGCGGTCTTCAACTGCGCGCCTCGGCGGCCTGGACCGTTCACCTGCTGGATTGCGAAGACGTGCTGGTTGAGCGCGTGCTGATTGATAGTCGCGTAAACGAAAACAACGACGGCATCGACATCGACAGCAGCCGCCGCGTCACGGTGCGCCATTGCAAGATTTTCACCGACGACGATGCCGTCTGCCTGAAGGCCACCCGGCGCGAGGCCTGCGAGGACGTGCATGTGCACGACTGCGAACTCTCCACCGAATGCGGTGCGATCAAGCTCGGCACCGAATCCTACGGCGACATGCGCCGGGTAAAGATCCATGACTGCCACATACGTTACGCCGCCACCTGCGCGATCAAGGTGCTGACCAGCGACGGCGCTTTTATCGAGGACGTGGACATCCGTAACATCCAGGCCGACCTGACCACCGGCCCCATCTTCGTGCGCCTGGGCGCGCGCGGTCGCACCTACGCCAAGGGTGATGAGCCGAAACCGGCCGGCCGTATCCGCCGCCTGACCATATCCGGGCTGCGCGCAAAAGTATTTCAGCCCGAGGCGCCGAGCTTGCAGCATTTTACCAAAGCGTTGCTCGCGCCCGAGGCCTTCTCCGCCGTGCTCATGACCGGGGTGCCGCAGCAGGCGATCGAGGACGTGACGGTAAGCGATTGCGAGATCGAGCTGGTTGGCGGCTTCCAGGGCGATGTTGCGAAGCTTAACCCGCCCGAGGATGAGGCGATGTATCCGGAACACTTTTACTTCGGTGTGCTGCCTGCCTCGGCGGCCTACCTGCGCCACGTGCGCGGGGTGAAATTCGAGAACGTGAAATTCACCCTGCAAAAGCCGGATGTGCGCCCGCTCATCGCCACCTCCGACGTGCAGGGTTTTGAGCAGATTGGCTGAGTCGGAACCACAAAGTCGAAGTCGAGCATCGAGGCGCTTTGACGGCGCCTTTCAGGGTTTCTCTGCGCCCCGCCACGGGTCGCGCGCAGGGCGGGCGGATCCGGGCGAAACGGGTGGTTTTAACGTCAGGTTTTCCACAGTTTGTTCGCGAAGACCCGACTCGAGGGCCGTTTCTGGGTTTCCCCCAACCCGAAGTTGCTCGCCTCGATCTGACGCAACCTGCTCGGCTAAGCACTAGTTGTGCACCCGCGCCATGCACCATGCAGTGCATCGCTAGGTGATCGCGTTAAAAAAAGAAAACTATTAAAGGTCTTGAGCGTCGTGACGATAACTTGGTGGGCAAAAAACCTCTGACTAGGCCCGTTCAAACCACCGCTCCATTACCTTATGAATAAAAGAAAACGTTTCAGTGCACTTGTTCGTTCACTCGGGATAGCCGCTTGCGCTACCTCCGCCGCCCACGCTTACGAGCTTGGCGGAGTCGCCATCCATGGCTCGCTCAGCACCACGGCGGCTTATTCGGATAAATACAATTTTCTCGGCTCAACCGATGAGTCTTTTGATTTCATTCAAACCGAAGCCACGGTAAACGCGACCAAGCGTTTTGATAACGGGCTGAAAATCGCCGGCCAAGTGTATGCCTATGAGCTTGCGGGCTATAGTGCGGTGACGCTGGATTTTGGAAACGTTGATTATTCGTTTTCACAGGAGTTCGGGCTTCGTTTAGGTCGTAATAAGACCCCGAGTGGCTTTTACTCCGAGGTGCAAGATCTGGATCAGGTTCGTATTTTCGCGTCTCTGCCCCTGAATTTTTATCCGCGTGTCTACCGCCCGTTCGCCGTGGCCAATGACGGTATCTCGCTTTATGGCAATGTCGGTGCCGGCAAGGCGGGTTCCTTCGATTACCAAACCTTCTATGGCTATGTATCGCGGATAGATAACCAGCAGCCCACGATGATTGGCACGAATATAAACGAACTTACGCCCAATATGATAGCGGGAGGTTCGCTGATCTGGAACGTCCCCGTCGATGGCCTGCGTGTAGGCTACAGCTATTTTGATTTATTTGGTGCCGCGATAACGACTAATGCCCAAACGATTCCGGGCTTGGGAACCACCTCGTTCAGCGGCGGCCTGGGTTACACCGCTCAGGTGGCCTCGATCGAGTATACCCGGGGCAAGTGGGTTGCCGCCACCGAGTATAAATATACCAAGACAACCACGGACCTGGCCAATGACAGTGCACTGGCCAGTGGATTTGTTCCGGCACGCTCCATTCCCAACGCAGACGCCGCAGAGAAAGACGAAATTTATTTCCAACTCACTTATCAAGCGACCGACAAGCTCGGGTTCGGCACTTATTATGCCTACAGCGATTATCAAAAGAGCACCATTGATAAAGATATCGCCTTGGCGACCAGCTATGCGATCACGCCCTGGTGGTTGATCAAGGGCGAGGTTCACTTCATGGATGGCATCCATGAAATTGGTTCCGCTGGTGATAAGAATCCCGGAGCCAAAGAGGAAAAATGGAATTACTACGTGGTGAAGACCACGCTGAGTTTCTAATCCCGGGCAATAACCAACCAACCTCAACCCTGGAAATATTATGCTTCGCATTATACTATTCATTGCCGCCCTGGCCGGCCTTTCCGCTGCGGTGCAGGCTGCAGACGTCGCTTATATTGTAAACGCTCAGAGCACGGAAACGGCGCTTTCGGCGGACGACCTAAAGTCCGTGCTCCTTGGCAATAAAATCAAGTGGGATGGAGGCGGCGTCATCAAGCTGGCCGTTTTGACCTCCGGTCCGGTGCACGATCAAGTCATGCAGGAGCGTGCGCAACGAAGCGCCGACCAGTTTGACAAGTATTGGAAAAAGCTGGTTTTCACCGGCAAGGGTGTTTTGCCCATGCAAGCTGCAGACGATGCCGCCGTCCTTGATTATGTGGCCAAGACCCCTGGAGCGCTTGGCTACGTGGCCGCCGCTTCCGTGACCGCGCAAGTGAAAGTGCTTACGATCAAGTAACTGATTAACCTAGGCCTGCGGATTTTTTGGCTGCTTTTTGCACCTGAGAAATCCGCAGGTTATTAATTTTAAGACCATGTCCCGTTCCTATAGTCTTGGTGCCAAAATTTCTCTCGTAGTCTCGGTTTTTATAGTCGGCTACGCCGGTAGCATTTTCTTGGGGACGATGGGCAACCTGCGTCAGGAGATCGAGTTTGAACTGCTGGCCGGCACTGGTGTGCCGGGGGCGCTTGATATGCGGGAGGCGCGCTTCGTTTTTGATGCCGCGGTGCGAAATCATAACGATGGTATGTTGACTGGAGAGGAGACCCAGGTGGTGAAGGCCGCCGAACTCGCTGGGCAAGTATCCGCCATATTAGGGCGTCTCGGCGGACATTCCGCTGCGCTGGGATTTGAAAACAAAGCGATACTCGATCTAGATCAGCATCTGAAAAATTTTAGCGATGGCGGAAAAACTTTGTTTAAGGCGGTGGTGGAAAAGGGACCGAGTAATCCCGAGGTCCAAAAACAGATTGCTGATTATAATAAAATAATCGAATCGGCCGTACAAGCCCTTGCCGGGTTTGATAAACAAGTTGCCGACCATTTGATAACTAAACTGAACGAGCTTCATAAAGACTCGGTCGAGCGCAGAAACCTGGGTTTAATGGTGTTCGTGTGCTCGCTTGTGCTTGGCAGTATCATTGCGTGGCTGATTGCCAGCCGCAAGGTTGTGCGGCCGGTTTTACAATTGTCCAACTCGCTGGGAGGGGAGACCGAGGGCATCCGCGATGCGGTCACCCGACTGCGAACGATGAGCGAGTCGCTGGCCCAGGGCGCATCGCACAGTGCGGCGGCTTTGGAGACGAGCTCTGCGGCACTGGAAGAAATTTCGAGTGTTACGGCGTCTAACGCCGATCGTGCTGAGCAGGCGCGGGGGCTTTCTAAAAAGACCCGTGATGCCGCTGAATCGAGTGCGGCGGGTGTTTTAGAACTGCGCCACGCGATGGATGCCATAGGTACGGCCTCGCAAAATATTGCCGCGATTTTAAAGACGATTGATGAGATCGCGTTCCAGACCAATATTCTGGCCTTGAATGCGGCAGTCGAAGCGGCGCGGGCGGGTGAGGCCGGTGCTGGTTTTGCGGTGGTGGCCGACGAGGTGCGTGCCTTGGCACAGCGCTGTACAGCGGCGGCGCGCGAAACGGCGGATAAGATTGAGCAATCTCAAGGCCGCAGTGCCAAAGGGGCCGAGCTGACCTCGCGGGTGGAGGTGAATCTTTCGGAAATTGTAGCGCGGGTCCGGGAGCTATCCTCAGTCATCGATGAAATCGCATCCGCTTCTGCGGAGCAACGTAACGGCCTCTCTCAGGTATCGAGTTCGGTGACGGATCTGGATGGTTTAACCCAGAAAAACGCCGGCATGGCCGAGGAAACCTCGGCTTCGGCGAGGGATCTGGATCAACGCACCGATGCGTTAACTACTTTGGCGGAATCACTTAACCGTATCGTATTGGGCGGTAAGAGTTAGCTTTGTAATGGGCGCAACGATCTCGTGATTTGCCCTCCGTTTTGTAAGGAAATTCATCAATTCCGGGCATAAAAAAGCCGACCTGCGCATGGGGCACAGGTCGGCGGGCGGGGGGGCTTTTAGCGAGGTCGCTTAGGCTTCGTAGGCGGGCAGAACTTTTTCCACGGAGACTCTATCGAGGCGGGCGAAGGCGGGCAGGCCGTTTTCGTAGGTGACCTGGGTTTCGCCTTGGATGAGCGGGGTGGCGTAGCGGAGGAACTGGTGGTTCATGCTCACACCGTCTTCGCTGATCCATTCGCGGGGGAGTTTCTTCACGCCGTTGGCGATATCGGAGAGGGGGGCCAGGCCGGTCTCGACGGTGTAGTGCTCGTTGTCGCCGCGCAGGAGGGTGACCATCTTGTCGGTCTCGCCACGGATGGCGGCTTTGACGGCCATCTGGCCGGCGAGGTAGGCTTCCTCGGCGTCGGTCTTGGAGCCGATGTGGGCGGCGGCGCGCTGGGCCATGCCGAGTTTGACGGTGCGGGCCTTGATACCGGGCAGGTTTTGCTCGACCAGGCTTTGCAGGTATTCGGCGGCACCGCCGAGCTGAGCGTGGCCGAAGGCATCGGTTTTGTCGGCGGCGGAGACGTAGTTGCCGTCGGCATCGACGAGGCCTTCGCCGACCACGACGAGGCAGTATTTCTCGCGTTTGAGGACGCGTTGCACGTCGGCGACGAATTTCTCGGGGCTGAAGGCGACCTCGGGCAGATAGATGAGGTGGGGGGCGTCGTGTGGCTGTTCGCGGCGTTTGGCGAGGGCGGCGCCGGCGGCGATCCAGCCGGCGTTGCGGCCCATGACCTCGACGATTTGCACGAGATCGTGCTGGCCCATGGCGGCGTTGTCGCAGGCGATTTCGCGGATGGTGGTGGAGATGTATTTGATTACGGAGCCGTAGCCGGGGGTGTGGTCGGTGTTGGGCAGATCGTTATCGATGGTCTTGGGGATGCCGATGACGCGCAGGGCGTAGCCTTGGGCCTGGGCGAGCTTGGAGATTTTGTCTGCGGTGTCTTGGGAGTCGTTGCCGCCGGCGTAGAAGAAATAGCGAATGTTGTGGGCCTTAAAGACCTCGAGGACGCGGTCGAAGTCGGCTTGTTTCTTGAGCTTGTAGCGGCAGGTGCCGAGGGCGGCGCCGGGGGTGAACTTGAGGCCGCGGATGGTCTGCTGGCTCTCGGCGGCGAGGTCGATCAGGTCTTCGTGCAAGATGCCGAGCACGCCGTTGAGGCAGCCGTAGATCTCTTCGATATCGACGTGATTGAGGGCCTCATTAATGACGCCGGCTAGGGAGGCGTTAATGACGGCGGTGGGGCCGCCGGACTGGCCGACCAGAACATTACCTACGAGATCTTCGGACATGGCGTGTGGGTTTGGTTAAAGGAATAAGGGATACAACGAACGTGAAGGTAGAGCGTGCCGAGCGGCGCGCGTGAGTGGCAAACCCAAAGTTTGCCGACGGGAGCACTTCGCGTCATTTGGCTCAAGTAACGGGGGCGGGGCGCGGACTACGGCTTATTGACGAGGCGGGCGTTGATGCCGACCTTGCGGGTGATGTCGCCTTCGAAATCGATCGAGAGGTCGCGGAAGGTGTCGGTTGGCAGGTCTATTTCCGCAATCGTGCGGATGGGTTTGGGGCTGTCGCCATAGAAGCAGACGACGGAAAAGGTCAGCGGCGTCTTGGTGGCGTTGACGAAGCGCATGTTGTAGCGGAAGCGGTTTTGGCCGAGGTCAACCGCCTCCAGCAGCGGCATGCGGAGGGCGGAGTCGAAGGCGAGGCTGGCTCCGGTGCGGTTTTTAGGGAAGGTGGCCAGGCCGGTTTCGGCTGATTTGGCAAAGGCGACGGATTGGCTGCCTTTTTGCGGGGCGGAGAGGGCTACGCCGGGTGGCAAGGGTTTCTCGGCTACGACCGGCGCGGCGCTCGCGGCGTTCGTGTTCGAGGGCTTGGCAGTGGAGGCGGGCGGGGTGGGGGTGGTTTGGCAGGCCGTGAGCACGAGCAGAGCCGCGCAAGGCAGGCAGCGGAGGAGGGAGGGTGTAGTCATCGGGAGGGGAAAGATTGGGGTTATTTGGCTAATTAGGATGCGCTGGGCAAACCGGGAAGGGAGGTGGAGTTGTTTTTACAGGAGTTTGCCTGGTTCGTAACTGGCGGAACCGGGGGTCTTTTTGACCACGGCGGCGACGGTTTTGACGAAGGCGTCCACTTGCTGGGGGGCGGCGCCGACGAAGCGTTTGCCGTCGGCGAGGATGGCGCGCAGTTGTTTTTCAGGCAGGCCGAGGCGGGGGTCGGCGGCGAGGAGTTTGACGAGGTCGCTTTCGCCTGCGCCGGTGCGGATGGCTTTGGCGGCGGCGAGGGCGTTTTCCTTGATCGCGAGGTGGGCGGTCTCGCGGCCGACCCCGGCTTTGACCGCTTCCATGAGAATGGTGGTGGTGGCGAGGAAGGGGAGCTGGCGCTGGTTTTCGGCGGCGATGGCGGCGGTGAAGACGTCCATCTGGTTGAGCACGGCGAGCAGGGTTTCGAGCAGGCCGTCAATGGCGAAGAAGGCGTCGGGCAGGGCGACGCGACGGACGACGGAGCAGGAGACGTCGCCTTCGTTCCATTGGTGGCCGGCGAGGGCACCGGTCATGGTGACGTAGCCGGAGAGAATGGTGGCGAAGCCGCAGATGCGCTCGCAATTGCGGGCGTTGACCTTGTGGGGCATGGCGGAGGAGCCGACCTGGCCCTTTTGGAAGCCTTCGGTGAGCAGGCCCTGGCCGGCCATGAGGCGCAGGGTGGTGGCGAAGCTGGCCGCGCCGGCCCCGAGCTGGTGGAGGGCGGTGACGACCTCGAAATCAAGTGAGCGCGGGTAAACCTGGCCGACGGAGCCGAGTGCGCCGCCGAAGCCGAGGTGTTGGACGATGCCGGCTTCGAGTTGGGCGACCTTGGCGGCGTCGCCATCGAAAAGGGTGAACTGGTCGAGCTGGGTGCCGACTGCGCCCTTGAGGCCGCGCACCGGGTAACGGGCGGAGAGCTCGGCAAGGCGGGTGTGGGCGGCGAGGATTTCTTCGCCGAACATGGCGAAGCGTTTGCCGAGGGTGGTGGGCTGGGCGGGCACGTTGTGGGTGCGGCCGGTCAGCGTGAGGGAGCGGAATTCTTTGGCGCGGGCGGCGAGTTTGCCGAGGGCGGCGGCGGATTTTAGGCGAACCACGCCGAGGGAGCGGGCGATCTGGAGTTGCTCGACGTTTTCGGTCAGGTCGCGGGAGGTGAGGCCGAGGTGGATGGCCTCGTGGCCGGCGAGGGAGTTGAAGGCCTCGATGCGGGCCTTGACGTCGTGGAGCGTGACGCGTTCGCGGGCGTCGATGTCGGCGAGGTCGATCTGGTGTTTAACTTTTTCGTAGGCGGCGATGGCCTTGGCGGAGACGGCGAGGCCGAGGTCGCGCTGAGCTTTCATGACTGCGATCCAGTAGTCGCGCTCGATGGCGATGCGGCCGGTGGGGGACCAGATGTCCTTGATCAGAGGCGAGGCGTAGCGTTCGGCGAGGACGTTGGGGATGGCGGTGGGCTGGGCGGACATGGCGCGTGGAGGTGTGGGAAAGCGCACAGTGACGCGCCGACTCCGCGCGTTGACAAGGCCGCAGGTGGCGGCGACGGGGCGGGGGCGAAGTGGCGTCGGCGAAAAGCGGCTTCGTTAGGGACGTGACGAAGGCGTCCCGGACTCGCGACCAAAGTAACCAAATAGGTTACTTTGGGTTTGGAGTGAGGGTGATGTGTGGCAGGCGCGCTGCGTTCGGGCGGTGGGGGGATGGAGTCAGGGCCTGGCGGCGGCGCTATCGGGCACCACGGAGGCTGCATGGTTCCGTATCGGTGTTCCGGCTGAGGGTAATGCAGGTTGACCGAGGGGTTGACCCGCCACCGACCTGCGGGTTTGCTGGACCGATGGAAACCCCTTCCTGGCTGCACCCCCGCGATGAATTGGTGGCAACGATGGATCGCATCTATCGTTACCACATGACCACTACCTCGGGAGGGAATCTTTCGATTCTCGATCCCGATGGCAGTATCTGGATAACGCCCTCGCGAGTGGACAAGGGTTCGTTGCGCGCGACCGACGTGGTGCGGGTGCTGCCCGACGGCACGCGCGAGGGACTGCATCCGCCGTCCTCGGAATTCCCCTTTCATCGCGAGATCTACCGCAAGCGGCCGGACTTGAAGGCCATCGTGCATGCGCATCCGGGTGCCTTGGTCGCGTTCAGCATCGTGCGAACCCTGCCCGAGACCCGGGTTCAAGCGCACGCTTTTGAAGTGTGCGGAAAAATCGCATACGCCGCCTACGCCTGCCCGGGAAGTCAGGAGCTGGGCGACAAGATCGCGGCGGCTTTCGCCACCGGCGCCGACTGCGTGATGCTGGAGAACCATGGTGTGGTGATCGGCGGACGGGATCTGGCGGAGGCGTTTCAACGCTTCGAGACTTTGGAGTTCGTGGCCCAGACGGTGATCCGCGCGTCGGCTTTGGGTGCGTTGCGCACGCTCGCCGCCGCTGATCTGCAACGGCAGCCAGCGCCGGATCTGGCCGTGTTGCCGCCGGATGCCGTAAGCAACCGGGAAAAAGAGCTGCGCAGCCAGCTCTGCGAATTTACTCATCGTGCGTATCGCCAGCGCTTGATGATCAGCACGGCGGGCGCGATTTCGGCCCGGCTTGATGACGGGCGTTTCGTGACCACGCCGAAGCGGCGCGACCGGCTGGAGTTGACGCCGGCGGCTCTGGTGCGGGCCTCGCTCACTGCTTGCGAAGCGGGCAAGAGGGCCAGCCGCACCAGCCGCCTGCATGCGCTGATTTACGCGACCAATCCCGAGGTGGGCGTTGTTATTAATGCCCAGCCGATGTGCGCCAGCGCTTTTTGCATGACCGATGCCGAGTTTAGCTCCCGCACGATACCGGAAAGTTATCTGGTGCTGGGGAACGCGCCCAAGGTCCCCTATGCCTGCGTGGTGCGGGATGCCGATGCGCTGGCGGCGCGGATGTCGTTGAAGAAGTGCCCGGTGTTGCTGATCGAAAACGAAGGCGCACTGATCGTGGGGCGTACCTTGCTGGAGGCCTTTGACCGGCTCGAAGTGCTGGAGGCGACGGCGGAGGCCTTGCAACTGAGCCGGCCGCTCGGTCCCTTGGTGCCAATGCCGGACCGGGCACTGGCGGAGCTGCGCGAGGCGTTTGGCATGGAAGAGTAAGCCGCGCGGGAGGCCCCTAAAAGCACCGCAGGCAACGCCGTTCAGGCAGGCAGCCAGGCGAGGGCGAAGAGGTGGTCGTGCGTCGGGCAGGTGAAGCCGGTCAGGCCTCGGGGCCAGCCGGCTTCGTCGGGCCGGGGTGGATACGGGTGCGGGGTGAAGCGGTCGTCTGGCGTCCAACGCAGCTCCACTTCCCTGAAGCCGGGCACCCGGCCGCCGAGCGGGGCGAGGGTTTTGTAAAGGGCTTCTTTGGCGCTGAAAACCGCCGCCACCCGCCGGTTGGCGGCGGGCTCGGGCAAGGCTTCGAGTGCGGCCAGCTCGGGCGCACAGAGCAGGTAGGGCCAGAGTTTCGGTTTCATGCGCGCCGGGTCTTCGAGATCGATGCCCAGGCTGCGAAGCGTGGCGGCGGGGGCGATCGCCGCCGCGCCCCAAGTGCGGCTGTGGCTAAGGCTGCCGGTCCAGCCGGCGGGCCAGAGCGGGGCCCCGTCGGCGGAGCGACCGATGTGCGGATCGGCTACGCTGCGAGCCCGCAACAGAGCGGCGGCGGCGGCGCGCACAGCGGCGGACTGGCCGCTGCGATCCGCCGGAACGGGGAAGAGCGTTAGGTCGATGCCGAGGGCGCGATGAATGGCGTGGAGCGGGTGGCCGGCGGCCCAGCACGCCGGGGGCGAAGAGTGGGAGGGGATTGAGGGGGGCGGGACGTCGCGCATCGCGGGCTCAGAACCATGCGGCGCGGGCGGCGTGCCAAGCCTGTTTGCTGTAAGATCGATATTCTTCCAAGCGGCGCTCAACGAGGCGCGCGATCCGCATCCTGCGATTTTGTCCGGTGTGCTGCGTTTGGCGGCAAGGTAACCCAATAGGTTACTTTGTGGTTTTGACGAGTGACGGGGGGCCGGGGATGCGGGGGAGGTGGGAATTTGAGAGGGATGCGGGGCTGTGGGGTGGTTTTTTATTCCGTTCGTCGCTCGCGAATGGGGCGGCGGCGGTTTGAGTTAGTTTACTATGCTGACTGTCTCGTTTCCGCCCCGGCTCCGGTCTGCGGGAGGCGTTTCGGGCCGCGCGGCGGGGCTGGCTGTGGGCGGGCGGCTGGCGGTGGCGCTGGGATTGCTCGCGATGGGTGGGTTTCTGTGGGAGCCAGGCGAACCCCCGGCTCCGGTTGCGGTTGCGGCTCTGGCGAGGTTGGACAACGGAGTGTTTGAAGTGCCGGCGGAGATCGCGTCGCGGTTTCAGACGGAACGGGATGAACTGGTTTGGCTTCGGGCGGAGCCGCTCGAAGTTGCCGAGGGTTGGGAAAACCTGACGGCGCAGGGAGACGGATCTGCGGCGGAGGGCGAGGTGGTGGAGTGGCCGGTGCGGCGGGTGCGGCCGATCTACGAGGCATGGGAGGCCGGCGCGGAGTTGATCCTGGCAAGACCGGGGGATGTGCGGCGTTTTCAATACAAGCTCGATCCGACTTTTGGGATCGATGACCGCTTGCCGAGGATCAAGGGGATGATGATCCGGTTCCGGGTGGATTTTTGAGATAGGTTTCTGAGATCAGGGCGGGTGCGGCCATTCGGGGCAAACGGGCTTGGTCGATTATCAGGGGGATCCGGAAGGTAGGGTTAATAGGGTGGTCAATGCGCCTTGTGATTCGGGTGGCGGCGGGACATGCTCGGGGTGCTCAGAAACTTAACCTGAAGGAGGCACCATGAGTGCGATTAAAATTCAGTTGGATGGCGAAGAACTGGCGGCGGTGCAGCGTTTGGCCGAAGCCTTGGATGTGCGGGTGGAAGACGTCGTCTATGCGGCGCTAAACCGTCTGATGATGCAGGGGCGAGATGAAGCGGTGCGGCTCGATATCGTGGAAACACGCGCGTGGCGCGGCGATAATCTGCCGCTGTGGAGCGACACCGCGCACAGCGTGCATGCCTATGAGGGCAAACACGATTCCGAGTCACGGCCGAGCCGATACACGGGATAAAAGCTACTCCAAGTCCAGGGCAGCATGAGGTCACGCCCGACGGGTCGCGAAATCAAGATCGCCGCCGGCAAAGTGTAACCAATTTGGTTACACTTTGCCGGGTGGGGCTTGTCGTGGGAATGGGGCGGTGGGAGTGCGGCGCCCGGTTCGTGGGGGGGCTTGGGGGCGAGGGCGCTTGGGGGAGAGGGGGTGATCAGGCCCGGAGCGTGTAGCCGAAGGTGTGGCGGCCGGCGGGGATGCGGTAGGACTCCAGCGTATCGGGGCCGCAACTGGCGGTGCCGAGGCCGCGGTGGGCGGCGTCGAGGTAGAGGATGGTCTCGGGGCGGGCTACTAGATCGGTGGTGTGTCTGGCGGCGTAGAGGTCTTCGGCGGTGAAGTGGGTGGCGTTAAACTCCAGCGGCTGGCCGGGCTCTGCTTCGACTCGCAGGACGGCGGGCGAGCGATCGCGGGAGGCGAGTTCGATCCAGCGGGTGTCGGTGTGGTGGCCGTGTTCCTGAGGCATGACGTAGTCCACGTACTCTTCGGCGACGGTGCCGGTCCAGACACCGAGGTCGGCGGCGGCGCGGCGGTCGCAATAGTTTTCAAAGGGGCCGCGGCCGAAATAGGCGAGTTCGCGCAGACCGGCGACGAGGTCGAGGCGGACGCCCAGGCGGGGCAGGTCGGCGTAGTCTTTGGCGAGGGTGATTTCGTTGGCCACGATGAGGCGGCCGTCGGGGTGCAGGGTGTAGCGGTGGAGGTGGAGGACGTCTTTCCAGTTGGCGCGCAGCGGGGTGGTGACGACGTGAGCCAGGGTGAGGGTCAGGGAGCCGTCGGACGCGAGGGGGGAGGCCTCAAAGCGGGTGGGGCGGTGTTCGAGGCCGAGGTGGAGGCCGAGTTTTTGCCAGCGGCCCAGGGCTTTGCCGTTTTGGCCGGTCCAGAGCTTGATGCCGTCGTTGTCGGTCGCGCCGCGCCAGAGTTGGAGGCGCGGGCCGTGGGCGAGGAGTTCGCGTTCGTCGCGCCGGAGCGAGACGAGAAGGCTGGTGGCGCGGTCGAAGTGGGCGGTGAGGCCGGCGGCGGGGGCGTGGAGGGTGAGGCCGCCGAGGGTCTCGGTGAGTTGGACGGGGGGAAGGGCGGGGGCGGAGGACTTGCCGTTTTTCGGTTTGGTTTTCGCCGGTTTGGCGGCGGGGGCGGGCAACACGACTTGGGTGCTGGCGACGATGTGGCCGGCCTCGGCCCAAGGTTGGGCGCGAGCGAGGGCGAAATCGACGACGAGGTGGAATTCGCGGGCGTCGGGGGGCAGAGGGCCGACGGCGAGGGTGAGGTCGCGGTGGGCGGAGGGAGCGAGGTTTTTGAGGGCGGCGGCGGGCAGGGTGCCTTCGCGTGCGATTTCGCCGTCGGCGAGCAGGGTCCAGCGGGCGCGCAGGCCGGCGCGGTCGAGCGGGCTGAAGTCGTAGTCGTTGCGCAGGCGGAGGCGCATCGTAGTGGATTTTACGGACAGAAGTTCGACGGCGATGGGTTGGGCGAGGCGGTGGTGTTCGTGACAGGCGGGGTGGGGGATGCGGTCGGCGGAGACGAGGCCGTCGCAGACGAAGTTGGCGTCGTTGGGGGTGTCGCCGAAGTCGCCGCCGTAGGCGAAGTGTTCGCGGCCGTCGGCGGTTTTGACGCGGAGGCCGTGGTCGAGCCATTCCCAGATGAAGCCGCCCTGGATGCCGGGGCGGGTTTTGAAAAGGTGGTAGTAGTCGGAGAGGGAGCCGTTGGAGTTGCCCATGGCGTGCGAGTATTCGCAGAGGATGAGGGGGCGGGCCAGGGGATGGAGGGGGGTGGGCAGGGGCGGGCGGGGACGGCCGTCGCGAGGGAAGTTGAGTTTGGCGGCGTCCATCTCCGGCAGCAGGTCGGCGTAGGGCGCGGGGGCGGGCGGGCAGTGTTTATCGGCGAAATCGAGCCAGTCGGTGAGGTCCTTAAGGCTCGTGTACATCGGGCATATCAGGTCGGTGGCGGCGGAGCCGTGGGCGAAGGTGGCGGAGGCCTGCCAGAGTGAGATCGCGCCTTCGTAGTGGACTAGTCGTGACGGATCGTAGTGGCGGATCCAGCCGGCGGCGGCGTCGTGGTTGGGGCCGTAACCGGACTCGTTGCCGAGCGACCAGGCGATGATGCTGGGGTGGTTGATGTCGCGCACCACCATGCGCATGGCGCGGTCGAGCCAAGGGGTGGCGTAGCGCGGGTCTTGGCAGAGGGTGTTGTGGAAGTCGTGGGATTCGGCGTTGGCCTCGTCGATGACGTAGAGGCCGTATTGGTCGCAGAGATCCAGAAAACGCGGGTCGTTGGGGTAGTGGGAGCAGCGTACGGCGTTGAAGTTGAACTGCTTCATTAGGAGCACGTCCTGAAGCATGGATTCATAGGGGACGGCCTTGGCGTGGTCGGGGTGGTGGTCGTGGCGGTTTACGCCCTTGATGAGCACGCGGCGGCCGTTGATCAGTAGGTCGCGCTGGCGGATCTCGACGCGGCGCAGGCCGGTGCGGAGGGCGGTGTGGGATGCGTCGGCGTTGGAGGCTTTGGGCGGAGCGAGAGAGACGGTGACGGTGTAGAGAGCGGGGTCTTCGTGGGACCAGAGGCGGAGTTTGGCGGGCGGGATGGTGATTTGGAAACGGGCGGAGCCGCGGTCGAAGCCTGTGGAGCGGCGTTGATGACCGACTTCGAGTGTGGCGGGTTGGGCGAGCACGGGACGGCCACGGGGGTCGAGCAGCTGCACGCTTACGCGGGTGCCGGGCAGGGGAAGGTTTTGGGGGAAGCCGACTGAGACGAGGACTTCGAGCGAGGCGGCTTTTTTGGCGGGTGCTTCGGGGTCGAGGTGCGGGGTGATTTTAACATCCGCGAGGTGGATGCAGGGGGTGGAGTAAAGGTAGACCTCGCGGGGGAGGCCGCCGAGGCGCCACATGTCCTGATCTTCGAGGAAAGAGGCATCGGAGTATTGGACTACGATGGCCACGAGTTCGTGGTCGATGCCGGGGCGGACGAGCGGGGTGAGGTCGAACTCGGCGGGCAGGCGGGCGTCTTTGGAGAGCCCGACGGCGACGCCATCGACGTAAACGGCGAGCACGCTATCGGCGCCGCCGAAGTGGAGGATGGTGCGCTGGCCCTGCCAAGCGGCGGGGATGTGAAAGAGGCGGCGGTAGACGCCAGTGGGGTTTTCGGCGGGGGTGAAGGGCGGTTCCTCGCGGAACGGCATGGCGACATTGGTGTAGTGCGGGCGGCCATGGCCGTGCATTTGCCAATTTGCGGGCACGGGAATGGTGCCCCAAGCGGCGGAGTCGGTGAAGGGGCGGCCTTCGGTGAAGGCCTGAGCGTCGGCGGGGTTGCGTTCGAGGCGGAATTGCCAGGTGCCGTTCAGGGATTGGAACCAAGGCGACTTGGCGGGGGTGCGGGCCAGGGCCTGGCGTGCGGTCGGGTAGCTATCGAAGGTGGCGCGCGGGGGCAGTTTGTTGAGCGAGGTGAGCTCGGGGGTTTCCCAAGCGTGGAGCAGGCCGTTTTTTAACATAGGTAAATGACGCGAATGCTCTAGGGGGAGAGTCTGCGAAGCAAGGTTGCCCGCTGGTGGGAGGCGGGAAAAACTTGTCGATTTCCGGGCCTTTTAGCGTATGCCGGTTTGGGCCAGCGTCTCCGTAGCTCAAGTGGATAGAGCAGTCGTTTCCTAAACGACTGATCCGTGTTCGAGTCACGGCGGGGACACCAGGCTAACGACTTTCAAAGGATGTATGGTCGAACAGCGCGGAATTTCGGCAGGATTGTTCTACCATTTGTGCGACCAAAAACGGAGGGGACGGTGAGCCTGTATCACGTAAATGATGCCAGTTCCCCACAGGGTATAGTCTGGTGTCTTGCTCAGGGTATGAAGCGCAAGCGTCGCCACTTCTCGCAGCGCAGGCCCAGCTGTGCTCCACGCGGGCCTTGTTGACGGGAGGACTTTGAACCTAGACACGACCTAGCCAGCAACCGCATCGGCCAGCACGGTCTTGATGTAGGACTGGTAGGGCACACCGCGCTTGTGCGCTTCACGTTTCAGGCGCTCCAACACCGAGACGGGCAGGCGCAGGGAGATGGGCTCGCTGGTGGGCTTGAGCGCGGCGAAGACAACGGGGCGCGCCTGGCTAAAGTCGGCGAGCTCGGTGCTGGTATCAGGTTTCACGTATTTTTTCATAATCGGTTCTTTCTTTTCGACTGGCAGGGCGGGCGGAGATTACGCGGATTTTTGAGCCGCGCACAGTGAAGACGATACGGAGGACTCGCCCCGCCTCGCTATGGCCAAAAACAAACCAGCGGGGCTCGCCGTCCTCGGCGCGGGTGGCGGGCAGCACCACGGGACGGCGGAAAAACACTTCCTCCACCTCGGCATTGCCGATCTGGTGTTTGCCGGGGTTTTTGTCGGTGTTGCCCGCATCCCACTCGAAGCCGGTAAGGGCGGAAAAGTTGGGGGCCATGTAGCGAAATCAATATACATAGCGGATCGAAGTCAAGCGCTGGTCGAGGTATCCGCCAGCTTGGCGGCTGTCCTGGAGCAAACATCTGACGAGTGGATAGAGCGGGTCGTTTCCTAAACGACTGATCCGTGTTCGGCTCACGGCGGGGACACCAGGCTGGGGCGTGGGCTGGAATTAAACGGGGAGCGTGCGGGGTGTTTTTGCCCCTTGCGGAGTGCGGGCAGGCGGGCAACTTAGCCCGCGCGATGCCCAACAGCTTTGGACACCTTTTCCGTATCACTACCTGGGGCGAGAGCCACGGTCCTGCCATTGGCGTGACCATCGACGGTTGCCCGCCCCGCCTGCCGCTTACGGCGGCCGAGATTCAGGCCGAACTCGACCGTCGTCGGCCCGGCCAGAGCGACATCACGACCCCGCGCAAGGAGGCCGACTCTGTGGAAATCCTTTCCGGCGTTTACGAGGGCATGACCACCGGCACACCCATCGCCCTGATGGTGCGCAACACCGATCAGCGGTCCTCGGCTTACAACGAAATGAAGGCCGCTTTCCGGCCCTCGCACGCGGATTTCACTTATCAGACCAAGTTTGGCATCCGCGACCCCAATGGCGGCGGGCGCAGCTCGGCGCGCGAGACCATCGGACGCGTGGCGGCCGGGGCCATTGCCAAAAAAATACTCGGGTTGGGTGGCTTGGAGATTCGCGCTTACATCACGAGGGTGCACGATATCGAGGTGCCGGCCGACGCCTTGGTTGAGTTTCCCTCATTGGCCGAGGTCGAGGCGACGGCGGTGCGCTGTCCGCATGCCGCGACGGCGGCGGCGATGATCGAGCGCATCAAGGCGGTGCGCAGCGAGGGTGACTCGGTGGGCGGCGTAATCCAGTGTCGCGTGCGTGGTGTGCCGGTGGGCTTGGGCGAGCCGGTGTTTGACCGGCTGGAGGCCGATCTGGCCAAGGCGATGCTCTCGCTGCCTGCGACCAAGGGTTTCGAAATTGGTAGTGGTTTCGCGGGCACGCGTCTGCGTGGCTCCGAGCACAACGATCTTTTCGAGAACCGCGACGGGCACATCCGCACCGTGACAAACCGCTCCGGCGGGGTGCAGGGTGGCATCAGTAACGGCGAGGAATTGGTGTTCAATGTGGCCTTCAAGCCTACCGCAACAATTCTCCAGGCTCAGGCCACGGTGGATCTGGCCGGACAGCCGGCCGAGTTGATGGGTAAGGGGCGTCACGATCCATGCGTGGTGCCGCGCGCGGTGCCGATCGTCGAGGCGATGGCGGCGCTGGTGTTGCTCGATCATTGGATGCGCGATTCGGCGCAGAACCGAACCTTTGAATTTTAATCGATCCATGTCCGACCTTTCTCCTGAAGCTGCCACCGGTCCCTTGGTTTATCTGCTGCTCGGCGCGCCCGGTTCGGGACGGCGTGAGGTCTTGGTGGACCTGCTCGCCACCGGCATCGACCCGGCGCTGAAGCGGCCGCACGTGATCCTGCCGGCGGGCGAACCGGTTCAGCCCGGCGACGAAACGCTGGGTGTCAGCCCGCCCACCCGCATGAGTTGGGACGCGGAGAAACGTCCATTGCTCGCCGGCGCCCCGCCGGAAGACGCCACCCACGTGTTTATCGTCTTTGACGGAGCTCTCAGCCCGGTGGACCAACTGGAGGCGATCAAGCCCTGGTTGTCGGCGCGCGGCTGGAGCGTGGCGCGGGTGCTCACGGTGGTGAATTGCCAACTGGCGGAGAAGCATCCGGCCTTGCTGGCCTGGTTCGACGCATGTATCCATTTTTCCGATGTCGTCTTGCTCAACCGCCGCGAAGGTGTGGCGAACAAGTGGTTGAGCGAGTTTCGCCGTCGTTATGAAGATCAGTGCCTGCCTTGCCTTTTCGAGTTTGTGAAGGCCGGCAAGGTCAAGAATCCCGCCATGTTGCTGGACCCGACGGCGCGGCGACTCAGCCAGTATTTCGACGCTTCGGAGTGGGATGGTTTGGATCTGACGGATGTGGAGATCGGTGAATCCGAGGACGACGACGGCAAGGATTCGCGTCCCTTGGATAAAAACGCCATCGACCCCGACGATCAGCCGCCGGTCGATCCCTGGTTCGAGCTGGATGCGGCCGGACGCCGTCGCCAGCCGGTACCGGATATGCGGAAGTTTTTGTGAGGTAGGCGCACAAAAAAAGGGCCGATCGGCGAGATCGGCCCCGGGGTGGCGGGCGTTTGGTTTACTTTGCGGCTTTGACCGCAGCGACGAAGGCTTGGGCCTTGGCAGTGATGGCGGCCCAGTTGCGTTCTTTGAAGGCCTTGGCCTCGACCAGCGAGCTGCCTGCGGCGGTGGCGAAGGCGCCGGCCTTGATGAAGTCGCCGACGTTTTCGGCATTCACGCCGCCGGTGGGCACGAGTTCGATTTGGGGCAGGGGCGCCTTAAGGGATTTGATGTAGGCGGGGCCGAAAAACTCGGCGGGAAAAATCTTGGCGGCGTCGGCGCCTTGTTCCCAGGCGTTGACCACTTCGGTGGGGGTGAGTGCACCGCTGAAGATGGGCACGCTGTAGCGCTGGCAGAGGCGGATAACGTCGGGGCGCAGGGCGGGTGTGACGATGAAGCGGGCACCGGCGAGGATGCCGGCGCGGGCGGTTTCGGCGTCGAGCACGGTGCCGAGGCCGAAGAGGAAGTCGGGCAACTCGGCGGTGGCTTTTTCGAGCATGCGAATGGCACCGGGAGTGGTCATGGTGAGCTCGATGGAGGTGAGACCGCCGGCGGCGAGGGCGCGGGCGCAGTCGAGCAGGCCGTCGGGATTATCGGCGCGGATGAGCGCAATTACCTTTTCGGAATTTAGCTTCTGAAGAATGGAGGCTTTGTTCATGGGGAAAGCGGGTAGTTACGTGGATTCGGGCCGGTGCTTCAATCCTGCAGTCCGTCCATAGGACGCGATATAAGCACGAAACCGACTGGGTAGAATTTTAATGTCCCCAGTTTTATAGAGTTAAAATCATTTAAAAAATTTAAACTATGATGTAAGAATCAGTATATGAATTATTAGCAATTTTAAAGTATTCTATGGGGGGAGGATTTATCTAAAACGACTTATGGCGTATTTATTGGCATGGGTTTTGATGAAAAGCCTCACCCAAAAGCCTACTTCGACAACGATCGGTGTTAGTATCCGCTTCTAGGTAATTCATAACGCACCTAATTTTATGGCCTTCTTGGCTGCTGTCCAATTCCGCTGCGCCCTTCTCTGGGCTGAAATCTCGTGACGACACGCTTTAGACGGATGTCAGACGGATGTCCTCAGAGCTAAGTAAGAGCGACTTGTTA
>JAIXRU010000194.1 GCA_027485045.1 Opitutaceae bacterium
AAACCCGATTGTGACGCTTTTTCACGCGGCGGTGCGGCGTCAGAGTAGCGGATATCACGCCACCCTGGGTTGGATTAATGATTATGCGGATCGTGGGCATCACTCCAAAACACTTCACCTCAGAAGAATCTGGCGAGGTGCGCAGAATGAAGCCGCGAGGTGTGGGTTTAAGTTGGAAGAAATCTGGGTCGAGGATGCGGCGGCCCTCCCGATGGAGCGGCGGGCGGCGCGGTATTACCAGATTTTACGCGCCAGAGGGGCGCCGGGGCTGATTTTGCCTACGTTGCGTTATGCCGATTTGGCTTTGCAGGCGTGGCCCGATGTATCGGTGGCGTGTTTGGGCGGGATGGTCGCGACCACGGGGGCGAAACCGACCACGAGTGCGTTTCCCGAACGTTTTCACCATGTGCAATCGGACTTTTACTCGAATGTGGAGTTGGCGTGTATCGCGCTAAGGGCGCGAGGTTACCGAAGGATTGGGCTATTCATGAGCGAGTGGCACAATTGCCATACCGGGCGTCAGTATGAAGCGGCGTTTCGGATTCAGATGGCAGATTGGCCGGCTGCGGATCGGGTAAAACCGATGATTACGCCTGACCCCTGCGAGGAGGAGGAGCAGGAAGCGCTGCTAGTCGCTTGGGTGAAAAAGGAGAAGCCGGATGTGGTGCTGTGCGGACTGGGGCAGACGTGTGATTGGCTGCGCAAGGCGGGCTACAAAATACCTCAAGATATCGGGGTCGCCCATGTTTGGCTTTCCGACGACACATCGGATTGGTCGGGGATTGACCCCGATTTGGAGGCGGTGGGGGCGGCGTTGGTGAATTTACTTTTATCGCAAATACAGGCGAATGCCCGTGGGCAGCCGAAGCGGGTGCACCGGCTTTCGTTTCTTGGGCAATGGAACGAGGGGAAGACGACGCGGTGAGGGACCGCGCCGCTGGCGCGGAATGACCAATGACGAATGGCGGATGCGAGTAGCGAGGAGCGGGGCAGGCTTTGCGTAGGGTGGAACGCGATGCTCTTCAACGCGTTGAGTTGGGGATCGGGAAAGCGCGCTGGGGAGCAGCAAGCTCCACCGGGGTGGGACTCGAGGAGGGGCGCGGTTTGAGGCTCGCGCGCTAAGGGCGTGGAGGGCACATTGCGGGATTACCCTCATGAAACCGGCCAAGGGATCGAGTCTGTTGCGTTCCAATCTGCGCTATTCGCTCATCGAGGCGTTGTTTGCCGTGCCCTGCGTCTTTTTGGCGGCGCCGGGCAATGTGGTGATGACGGTGTTGTTGACGCGTTATTTCCAGCTTTCGGGAGCGCAGTTCGGTTTACTGGTCGCGCTGCCAGCCTTGTTCAATGCGCTCCAGCTTGCGGTGATACCCGTGCTGCAACGCCGCTACACGGCCAGGCAGGTGGCGCTGGGGGCGGGGTGGCTGCACGCGCTGGCGATGTTTGCGCTGGCGGCGGTACTGCCGTATCTGCGCACGGACGGGGGCGGCGGGGTGTTTTTCATCTTGCTGTTTTTTATGGGCTTACAGGCGGGGGCAATGGCGATCGCGGCGGTGAGCTGGACCTCGTGGGCGCAGGAGTTCACGCCGGAGCGGATACGGGGAAACTATTTCGGGCGGCGCAACCGGGCGTTTCAGTTGGTGACCGTGGTGTTTTTGGTGGCGATGGGCTGGTGGTTGACGCGTCAGAGCGAAGGAGGGAAGGAGGCGCTGTTGTGGGGTCTGGTGGCGGTGCTGGGGCTTTCGATGGTATCCCGGTTTAATTCGCTGCGGTTAATGGCCCGAACCCAATCGCCGGTGGACGTGGCGGTGGCGAGGGAGGGGATGGCGGCGGTGCAGGGCCGGAGTGAGGCGGGGCGGTCCTGGCGGTGGCAACTGCAGCGGGTGTTGGTGCGGCCGCAGTTTCTGCGTTACCTGGGGTTTGGCGCGGCGTTTGGGTTTACCAGCGGGTTGATGGGGCCGTTTTTCAATGTTTTCATGCTGGAAGTTTTAAAGATGTCGGTGGGGCAGGTGACGGCCGTGGTGGTGTTGTCGAGCGTGACGGGGGCGGCGGCGATGGCCGGGTGGGGGCCGTTTATCGACCGCTATGGCAACCGTCCGGTGATGGTGTTTTGCCTGACGGGGTGGATGGTGAACGGCTATTTGTGGACGGTGACCACGCCGGAGCGTTTGTGGGTGTTGTATATGGCGTGGGCGGTGGCCGGGGTGTTTGCGGCGGGGTTCATGCAGGGCTTGTTCGGCCTGTTACTGAAGATCGTGCCGCCGGAGGCGAAGTCCACGGCGATCAGTATCAATGTGGCGGTGACGGCGTTGCCGGCTACGGTGGCGCCGGTGCTGGCTGGAACACTGCTGGACGCGGCGGTGGCGCAGGGTTGGGACAAGCTGGCGGTGTATCAGTGGGGGTCGGCGCTGCACCATACGCTGGTGTTGAGCACGGTGTTTCTGCTCTTGCGGGTGGAGGAGCCGAAGTCGCAGCCCTTGTCGCAACTGGTGGGGGCGATGCGTTCCTACCGGAATATCGTGGCGGTGCTGGGCCTGTCGTTTATCGGAGATTACCGGTTTTATCGCCGGCGCGACGAGTGAGGGCGCGGGCGATCAGGGAGTGGTGATGCGCAGGCGCAGGATACGCCGAGGGTTGGTGGCGTCGAGCGCGGTGGTGTCGCGGTTGGTGACGGTGCCTTCGGGATAGACCTGGAAGTCGTCCAGGGCGCGCACGCCTTTGCCGCTGGCGTTGGCGGCGCGGAAACCGAAGTAGGCTCGGGGTCGTTCCAGAGGGTCGTCAGTCCGGCGACGGCACCGGTGCCGTCGAGGGTGAAACTGGAGCCGACCTGGGTGCCGCCCGTCGCGCCGTCGGCGCCCCAGTGGTAGAGGGAGAGGACGAGTGTGAACTGACCGGCGGTGGCTTTCTTGGTGATGTCGGCCTTGAGCTGATACCAGTGGTTGTCGGTCAACACGCCGAGGTCGGTGCCGCCGTCGCCGGGGAAGGAAAGGGTGGCGGAGACGAGGTAGGTGCCGTTGGGGAAATAGAGGGTGCGGACGGAGGTGGCTTCGGCGGTGCCGGCGGCATTGAGGGCGGCCTGGATGGCGGCGGTGGCATCGGTGATGCCGTCGGTGGGGGCGTTGTAGGGGGCGGCGGTGACGTCGAGCAAGCGGGCTCCGGCGGGGAAGCGGATGTTTTCGGCGCGGAGGGCGGTGCAGGCGAACAAGCAGAGCAAGGCACCGACTAAGGGGGCTAGGAAGCGGGGCATGGGGGTGGCGCTGACGGCCGAGGGGGGCCGAGGGTAGGGACGGGAGCGGGGCGCGTGAGAGGATGCGGGTGGCGGGATGGGGTACAATGACTGGGCGACTTTAGCGTTTAGTCGCGGGGGGAGGGGGAGGACGAATGACGGATGACAG
The DNA here is from genome assembly GCA_027485045.1 of Opitutaceae bacterium. Classification (GTDB taxonomy): domain Bacteria; phylum Verrucomicrobiota; class Verrucomicrobiia; order Opitutales; family Opitutaceae; genus IMCC26134_A. The sequence continues at coordinate 3,393 of JAIXRU010000194.1, forward strand.
TTTTGGCTGATTATGGCTAATTGTCAGTGTGCGGGGCGCGATCAATGGCCTTGAAACTTTAGCGTTTAGTGGGTGCGGTGCAGGCATGACTCAAGGGGCCAAAGTGAACCAAGCAGGCGGAGTGGGAATCTAAGAGGTGGCGGCAGCGGCGGGGGGGGGCGGCGTCCGCTGCTGGCGATGGTGGGTGGGGCGGCGAAGCGCACGCAGCACTTGGTGGAGGGGGCTTACCTGTATTTTTGTTCGGTGCGCGAGGGGCTGGAGGTGTTGCCGATCTACCGGCAGGCGGGATTTGAGTTTTCGGAACTGGAGCGGGAGGTGGATCGGGTGAGGCCGGATGTGGTGCTCTGCACGCAGTCGGACTGGGG
>JAIXRU010000191.1 GCA_027485045.1 Opitutaceae bacterium
ACCCGAAGTCAGCACCACATCACCGGGATTAAGGCCCTTGACGATTTGAACCTGGGTCGAGGTGCGTGGACCCGTGGTAACAAGCACGCGCTGGGCCTTGCCGTCCTTGGCGATAAATACGAAGCGCTCGTCGAGACCCGAAATCACCGCGATGGCAGGAACAAGGAGGGCGTTTTCCGCTTGGGAAACGGTGAACTCGATATCGGCGTAGACTCCGGGAATAAGCGCGAGGTCGGGGTTATTGCACTTGGCGCGGAGCAATAGGGTGCGAGTGCCCACATCGATACGCGGCTCCACTGCGTAAACTTCCCCGGTGAAAAGCCGCGGGCTGCCCGCGACCTTGAACGAAACCGGCGCACCCGGTTTGATACGGGTGGCATAGCGCTCAGGCACCGAGAAATCGACCTTCAGATTCGAGACTTTCTGGAGCGTGGCGATGCGGGTGGTCGGGTTGACGTAGGCCCCGAGACTCACGAAACGCAGACCCACGACACCGTCAAAAGGCGCGCGAATCTCGGTTTTGCGAATATCCGCCTGGATGAGCGCGCATTCAGCTTCCTGCACGGCCAGTTCGCTCCGGGCGGCGTCGTAGTCGAATTTACTCACCCCGCCCTCATCGACCAGCTTGGCCAGACGCTGCTCTCGGAAACGCGCGAGTTCGCGGCGAGCCTCGGCCCGGCGTAAACTGGCAACCAAGGTGGAATCGTCGATTTTGACCAAAACGTCGCCAGCCTTCACCGGCATGCCTTCGCTGAAATTCAGCGCCACGATCTTACCGTTCACCTCCGTCTGAAGCTCCACGCTCTCCTCGCCCCGCAAAGTGCCGTTGGCCGCGATCTTTTCCGCAAACAAAACCGGCTCAACCTTTACCCCGCTTACCGTTATCGGCGCCCCGCCACCACCCCCTCCGCCACCCGGGCCGCCCGCACCGGGAGGACGCGCTCCACCCGCAGCCCCTGGAGGACCACCCGCGCCCGCCGGAGCTCCCGCCGCAGCAGCCGAAGGCGCGCCCGCAGGTTTGCCCCCCGCTGCCGGACCAGCGGCCGCCGGAGCAGCACCGGGTGCTCCGGGAGTGGCCGTAGAAGCCTTAGCCAACTCGGCCGGGGCCTTGGGCTTGAAAATAAAATAGGAAGCTCCGGCAGCCAGCGCGATGAGCGCGATGACGGCAATGCGAACAGGATGTTTCATTGTACTGCAAAAAATTGATAAATATTAACTTAAAAAATTTCCAGCGGGATTCAAAAGCTTGGACTCTCAATGCCCGACCGGGTTCCCCCCATCCGGAAAAAACGCCGTATAGGGGGTTACACACAAGCATAGACCATGCCTTACTATGAAATGATTTCGTGACAACCAGAGTAATAGAGCTAGGATTTTTGCCGTCCCGCACCCAAGCGAGCAAACAACGCCAGATAATCCCGCGCCCGTTCGGCGGGTGCAAAGGCCGTCCGGGCAAACTTCCCCGCCGCCGCACCCGCCGCCGCCCGGGCCAGCGGATCGCTCAGGTAACTCATAAGTGCGGCGGCGAACGCCGCTTCATCATCCGCCGGCACCAAGACACCCGTGATCCCCTCGGCGATGCACTCATCGACCCCGGTGGCTCGCGCCGCGACCACCGGCAAACCATGCGCCTGGGCCTCAATGAGAAAATTGGACAAGGACTCGGCCCGCGAAGCCAACACCGCCAAATCGGCCGCCGCATAATATAGCCTCGGATCCTTCTGAAACCCAAAAAAACGCACCCGCTCCGCCAGCCCCAGCCGCTTCGCCAAAGCCGTGCAAGCCGCCCGCTCCGGCCCTTCGCCCACGAACCAAAGCCGCCAATCCAGCCCGCCCGTCGAAAGGCGCGCCGCCGCCTCGATCAGCGCACGTTGATTCTTCTCCGGCCGAAACATACCCACGCACAACATCACCGCCGCACCGGCCCCCACCCCCTGCGCTTGGCGCAAACCCTCCGCCTCCACACTGCGCCCCGTCCCTGCTTCCATCGCCGTCGCCTCACTCAGCGGCTTAAATACCAAGGCATTATGAATCACACTCACCCGCTCCGCCGCCAACCCGTAGCGTTCCACCAATACCCGCGCCGACTCCGCGCTGTTCGCCACCACATGGGCCACTTTGGCTAAACTCCGCCGGAAGCCGCGCGGCAGGGCCTTGCCCGTCCGCATCGTGCCCACCACCACCATCCCGGGTAGCGCCGCAACCAATCGCGCCCCGTGGCTGTTGGCCATCCGCCCCATCAACAACACCACGTCGGGCCGCTCTCGCCGCAAGGTCCGCACCAAGCCCGGCGCGAACCAATTTAGACCCAGATCAAAGGGTTGCAACACCGTGGCCGACACCGGCGCAAGTGTCGGCGCCAGCACCCCACCCGGCCGAAACGTCACCACGCCCACTTCGTGGCCGGCGGCGCGAAACGCTTGCGCCAGCAAAACCGTCTGCCGCTCCGTGCCCCCGCTCCGCAGCACGTCCTGCACGATTCGGATCCGCAACATACTCATTCGTCCGAGGTCAGAGCCGCCTCTTCGGTCGTGCCAAACAACAAACGCGCCGAGTGCTCCCAAGTATGCCGCCGGGCCCATTCCGGACCCGCCGCACCCAACCGCGCCCGCAATGCCTCATCGGTTAACAATCGCGTAAACGCCGCCGTCAACTCCACCGGCCGATGCGGCGGCACCAGCAACCCGGTCACCCCGTCCTCCACCGCCTCCGGCACCCCGCCCACCCGATTCGCAATCACCGGCAAACCATGCGCCGAAGCCTCCAGATACACCAAACCGAAACCCTCCACGCTATGCCCATGATCAATACTGGTTAACGCAAAAATATCCGCCGCCGCATAGACCGACTCCAGGGTGCTATCCGCGACATCTCCGAGAAATACCACCGGAAAATCCGCCTTCGCCGCCGCCACCCGCAAGTGGCGCTCATACCCCGGCCGCGACGCAGTCCCTACCATACGATACTCCACCCGTGCCCGCAGTTCCGCAGGCAGAGCCAGCAAAGCCTCAAGCGTAACCAACTGCCCTTTACGTGGATGCAAGCGTCCCACGGTCAGAACCACCAGACGTCTCCCTTCGGCGGAAGCGCGCACCCCGGCCGCACCCGGAGCGAACCCCGCCCTTAACGCACCCGGCGTCCGGTAGGTTTTGCTCGCCGCCTCGGGAAAGCACTGATGCAGGATTTTTTCCGTGTAACCCGTAAGCACGCTGACCCTCCCCGCATGCGCTATGAGTCTGCGCATCAGCATGCGTTTGAGCGGATTGGCATGCAGGCGCAGAATCTCGGAACCGTGAAACGTCAGCGTCAAGTTACGGGGCCGAAAGGTCCGAAACGCCAGCAGGGGCAACATCGCCAGCATCGGCCCCGGCTCGCAGAGATAAACATGGGCCCGGCGCAAGCGGCGGCGCGCCCGCACCAACTCGCGTGCATGTACCGCGCAACACCATAAACCGTGCGAACCGCGCAACTTTAAGCGCCGGACCACAAAGGGCCAGTCCCCCGCCACCTCCGGTCGCCCCGTCTGCTGCGCCCAAACCTCCACCTCATGCCCCAACTCCGCCGCCGCCCGCGCCATCTCTTCCGTAAACGTCGCGATTCCTCCCCGCTTAGGGAAAAATTCGTGCGTTAAAATAAACAAAGGGAATTCAGAACCAACCATAACGAAGCCCCACAGACACCGAAACCGGAAGCAAAAGCCGCAAGCAGATAAAATGCTAATTTTGCTAAAGTATGAATATTTGTCTTGGCCGGAACGAAGCGTGCTTTCTTGTCTCAAATTTGCATAGTAGCCGCCTTTACCGTGATGTCACCGCCTCCTGAAAACTCCGCAACCGCTCCTGATCAAGTCACTGAAGCACAATTGCGCGACAGTTTGCGGCGCTGTTCCGAGCCGACCATTCAGGCAGCCTTGGCCTACCGGCAAACTAAAGATCCTTCCCACACGCTACCTATAGTCGTAGGCATCATCGAGCGCTACGTGGACCCCGAGCTTCGCTCAAAACTCACCGACGGTGGCGAGGGCCTGCGCCTCATCGAAGACCTCGGCCTCGACTCCCTCACCATGATGGAAATAGTCATGCTCGTCGAAGAAGTCGTCGGCTTAACCATTTCCAACGACGAGCTGCGCGGCCTGCTCACCGTCGGCGACATCCGCACTTTCATCGATCGCAAAGCGGCCGGACTGGATACCACGCCCGCCGCTCCGGAAAATAACCAATCCCCGGCCACGGCATAAATCCCGGTTTTTCGTGGAACCCGTCACCCCGGTATTTTTCACGACCGCAGCGATTCAGGCGCTCATGCCGATCGCACCGCCGTTCCTGTTTTTAGACGAAGCCACCGTAGGCCCATCCGGAGCCCAAGGCCGCTACACCATCACCGGCCAGGAGTTTTTCCTGGCCGGACATTTTAAGGGCAACCCAGTCATGCCCGCCTCCGTGATGCTGGAAGCCCTCGGCCAGCTCGGCGTATTTTACCTGCTCACCGGTTTGCCCGCCGACGCCTCTGGCGGAGCACCCACCGACCCCAGAACCATTTTCTTCGCCTCCTGCGACGGCGTGCGCTGCCACCGCGTCTGCCGCCCCGGCGACATCTTGGAACTCTCGATAAAACCCCGCCGTATCAAAGCCCCCCTCGCCGTGCTCGAAGGCGTCATCCGCGTCGGCGGCCAAAAAGCCGTCGGCGCCGAAGAAATCACCCTCACCTTCGGCCCCGCCTCGGCATAAGCCGCGAAAAAGGGCTTCCCCGGCCCCCGACTTTGCCGCTCACTGCCCGCAAATGGCCCGCGTTTTTGTCACCGGTTTAGGCTTTATCACCAGTATCGGCAACGACTCCGCCTCCGTGGAGCGCAACCTGCGCGACCTGCGTCACGGCATCGAGCCCTACGCCGCCTTCGCCGCCGCCGGCATCCCGGTCAAAGTCGCCGGCACGGTCAAAGGCTTCGATACCACCTCCAACGATCCCGAGGAATGGTCCCTGCCCGCCGGTTACGCTTTCAAACGCGAGCTCCTGCGCAGCATGAGCCCCCACGTGCTCTACGCCTCCTGCGCCCTGCAACAAGCCATCGCCGACGCCCGCCTCGCCCCCGCCGACGTCTCCAACGACCAGACCGGCCTCTACGCCGCCTCCGCCGGTTCGCCCCGTCTGCTCGCCGCCAACATCCAACGCATGCACCAGCACGGCGTCATGCGCTGTCCGCCGCTCGCCGTCGTCGCCAGCATCGCCGGCGCGGTCCAGTTCAACCTCGTCGCCCACTGGAAAATCAAAGGCTCCTCCACCGGCTTCGCCTCCGCCTGCGCCTCCTCCGCCCACGCCCTCGGCTTCGCCGTCGATGACATCGCTCTCGGTCGCCAGGACCGCATGTTCGTGGTCGGCGCCGAGGACGGTAACGTGGAGACCATCCTGCCCTTCGCCTCCATGCGGGCCCTCTCCCTCAACCCCGACCCCGCCACCGCCTCCCGCCCCTTCGACGCCGGTCGCGATGGCTTCGTCGGCACCGGCGGCGGCGTGGTCCTCGTGCTCGAAAGTGAAGCCGAGGTCCTCCGCCGCGGCGTCCAGCCCTACTGCGAAATCCTCGGCTTCACTTTAGATCGGAAGAGCGTCGTGTAGGGAAAGAGTGTAGA
>JAIXRU010000050.1 GCA_027485045.1 Opitutaceae bacterium
CGAACACCTCCATGCCTTCTTTTTGAGAGCTGATGAAGCCGTTCTTTACCTCGGGCTTGTAGGCGTGCGCGCGCACGAGTTTGTAGCCGAACGAGGCGACGACCTCGGCGAGCTGCTTTTCCATGGCGACCTGGGCGGGCCAGCATTTTTCGTTGGCGGTCTGGCGAAGGTCGCCGTTGGCGACGAGATAGACGGATTTCTTAGGCAGTTTTTTTATGGACGGCATGGCAGGGAGTGGTGAGGGGAATGTAAACGGGGCAGTTTTCAATATACACCTTGGCAAGCGAAACGAGAATGGAGAAGGATGGCACCTGCATGGATAAAATCGGCTTTCAACCCGCCCCCGAACTCTTGGCCGAGCAGATCGCCGAAAGCCGGTATTTCTTTTTGCCCGCCAGCGCCGCCAAAGGGAGCGGCAGCAAAGCATTCCGGGTTGCCTTGGGCGGTTGGGAGGTTTGCCGCGCAGATTATGCGGTGCGCCGCACCCGCTACGCGTTCCATGTTTTGGAGCTGATTTTGGCGGGCGAGGGACGGGCGCTGGTGGATGAGCGCGAAATCAAACTCGAACCCGGCGTGTGTTTTGCCTACGGCCCGCGCTCGCGTTGCGAAATTACCGCGGAAGGCCTCCGGCCCTTGCGAAAGTTTTTCATCGGCTTTTCTGGAAGAGAAGTCCCCGGATTGCTCGCGGCTGCGGGTCTGGGTCCAGGCAGCGCCAGGAGTACCCCGGTATTGGGCGAATTAGCCGCCTTAGCCGAAACGATCGTCGAAGAAGGCCGGCGCCAGGGCCGCAACGCCGAGACCGTTTGCGGTCACCTTGCGCGCGTGCTTCTGCTCAAAATCGGCGAAGCGGCCCCCCCCGGCGCGGGTGCTGACGAGGCCCGGGCGCGATCCAGTTATGAGCGGTGCCGCTCGCTGGTGGATGCGAATGCACGCACTTGGTGCTCACTCCGTGAGATTGCCCAAGGGTCTGGATTGGAGCGCTCCAGTGTGTGCCGCCTCTTTCGGCGCTTTGCGGGAGTCACCCCGGGGCGCTACCTCCTGCGGCGTAAAATGAACCTCGCCGCCGCCTATCTGATCGAACATGGCGGCTGGGTGAAAGAGGCGGCGGCATACGTGGGTCTGGCCGATCCCTTGCATTTCTCCCGCTGCTTCCGCCAGGTCCACGGCGTGCCGCCGAGTGCGTTGCTCCGTCGGGGGCTGGAAACCGGTGCCTTGAAGTAGTCACTCAAGGTTTGGCCAGGGCGGAACTCATCACGCCATCAGCCAGCCCCAGAGCACTCCTGCAGCGCCGCTGACTGCGAGCACTGCGATCAGGTTGGCCTTGAAGCGGTGCAAGGCCACGAACGCCGCCACGCTTAACCCGAGCGCAAACCCGTTTATCCCGCTTCCATCGGGCCGCCACACCTGCAACGCGAACCAAACCGCCAAGTTTAAAATCACTCCGACCACCGCTGCCGTCACCGCCGCAAGGGCACCGGCCACCACGGCATTGCCCCGCAGCCGCTCAATGAACGGCGCACCGAGGAAAATCCACAAAAAGCACGGCACAAAAGTCACCCACGTCGTCATGGCCGCGCACAAGGTCGCCGCCACCAAGGGCGAAAGCCCCGCGTCCGGGTGCGCCCACCCGCCCATGAAACCGACAAACTGCAGGACCATGATCAAGGGTCCGGGCGTCGTCTCCGCAAAGGCCAGTCCGTCCAGCATCTGCGCTCCCGTTAACCAGCCTTGCGTCTCCACCGCGTGTTGCGCCACGTAAGGCAACACCGCGTAAGCCCCGCCAAAGGTCACCATCGCGGCCCGGCTGAAAAATCCGCCCTGCGCCACCAGTGTGCTATCCAGGCCGAAAAACCACGCCGCCGCGATTACCGGCGTAAACCAGAGCACTCCACATAGCCCGATCACCCGCAGGCTCCGCCCCCAGCTCGGAGACGCGGCGGAGAATGCCGTCGCATCGTTGATCACCGTGGATTCCACCGAAGGCTTAACAGCAGAATCACCTCCGATTGGGGCAGAGTCCGTCGGGAGGCGTGCGCGTCCAAAGCGGCAATACAACCACCCTGACAACGCCGCCCCGCCTACGATCCAGGGAAACCCCACGCCCAAGCCGTAAATCAAGCCAAAGGCCAAAGCCGCCACCGCCCAACTGAAAGGGGTTTTTAGCGCCTTGGTTCCGATGCGCAGCACGGCCGCGACCACCACCGCGACCACCGCTGGCTTCAAGCCCGCCATGAACGCCACCACCATCGGAATACTGCCGTGCGTCACGTAGAGATAACTTAAACCCCAGAGGATAAAGGCGGAAGGCAGAACAAAGAGCACCCCCGCCGCAATGCCGCCCCAAGTGCGATGCAAAAGCCATCCACAGTAAATCGCGAGCTGCTGCGCCTCGGGCCCGGGCAGGAGCATGCAAAAATTCAACGCATGCAAAAACCGCTCCTGACCGATCCACCGCTTCCGCTCCACCAGCTCGGTTTGCATGATCGCGATCTGCCCGGCCGGCCCGCCAAAACTGATAAAACCCAGTTTCACCCAAAAACGCAGCGCCTCGCGAAACGTGGGCTTCGCCGAAACCTGCGCATTTCCGGACGTTTCCATGATCTCAAACCCGCCCTTCGGGCAGCTTTAACAATCGCTCGCCCGCCGCCCTCAGCACCCGTTCGCTTTTGGCGAAATTCAGCCTCACATATCGATTCTCCGGATACGGGAAAAAGGAGGAGCCCGGCACCGGCGCCACCCCGATGGTTTGGGTCATCCACTGCGCACACTCCACATCGCTGGCAAAGCCCAAGGGGGACACGTCCAGCATCACGAAATACGCACCCTCGGGCCGCGAATACACCAGCCCGGTTTGATCAAGGTAGCCAAGCAATAGATCGCGCCTCGACTGGTATTCCTGCGCCAGCCCGGCGTAGTAATCCGACCCCCAACCCAGCGCCGTAACCACCGCATGTTGCAAAGGTGCCGCCGCGCCGACGGTGAGGAAATCGTGCACCTTGCGCGCCTGCGCGATCACCCCGGCCGGAGCGTGAACGTAGCCCAGACGCCAGCCGGTGATGGAAAACGTTTTGGAAAGCGACGAACACGACAGCGTGCGCCCGGCCATTCCAGGCAAGGCGGCAAAGTAAACGTGCTCACGGCCGTCAAAAACGAGGTGCTCGTAGACTTCGTCCGTAATCACGAAGGTATCGAACTCCTCGGCCAAAGCCGCGATTTGCAGCAACTCCGCCCGCGTGAAAACCCGTCCGCAGGGATTGGACGGATTGCATAGGATAAAGGCTTTGAGTCCGCCACCCGTGGCAAAAGCCGCCCTGAGTTCAGTCGCATCGAAACCATAAGCGGGCGGGTGCAAACGCACGTGCACCGGAGTCGCGCCGGTGAGAATGGCGTCGGCGTTATAGTTTTCGTAAAATGGCGAAAACATTCCCACCCTGTCACCTGGATCACACACCGTCATCATCGCCACCATCATGGCCTCGGTCGCGCCGCAAGTGACGACCAATTCCCCCTGCGGATCGACTGCGAGGCCGGTGAAGCGCGTGAGCTTGGCCGCCAAAGCATCGCGCAACTCAGGCGAGCCCCAAGTCACGGCGTATTGATGGCGGCCGGCATCCATCGCGGCTCTCGCCGCCTCGACCAGCTCGGCCGGAGGATCACCGTCGGGGAACCCTTGGGCGAGGTTGATCGCGCCGTGGCGGGCCGCGACCCGCGACATCTCGCGGATTATCGATTCGGTGAAAACGCCGGTGCGTCGGGAGGTGGCAGGCATGGTGGCTACCTTGAATGTTAATACGGCAGGCTACTGGGGAATCTTCAACTCCATGCCGAGGCGCAGGGTGCTCTCGTTGGGCATCACATCGCGGTTGGCCGCGTAGATATCGCGAAAACGCGAGCGCGTGCCGTAGTAACGCATCGAAATCGATTGGAGCGTATCGCCCTTTGCCACCACGTGCCGCCGCACCCCTGAAGCCGCTGGCGCAGTTGCCTGGTTCGTGCTGGCGGATGGCCCGGTCCTTGGCGCTGGAGCTGGAGCAGACGGGGTCAAGATAAGCGGCTGCGTCGGGGTGGGCACCGGCACCACGCCCACGGGAGCGGAGTATTCCAGCGATGTCGCCCCGCCCGGTGCGTAACCGCCCTGGGAAGGTTCGGCCATCGGGGTGGAGTTAAGCGAGAAAGCGCCATCGCCCGCCGCCGTCGCGCCGGTTGCGGCAGTGGGGCGCGAACTATCCAAAATGGCGGCCCGAGCCGCAGTGAGCTGCTCCTTGATCTGAAGATTTTCCCGCTGGAGACGATCTATCGCGTCCATCATATCTGTGCGGTCCACCTGGTTGTCCATCGGCTGGGCGGGCAGGGTGCGCGCGAACTCCCGGATACAGGCTTCGATACTCTGCAACACCAGCCGGGACTGCTCGGTATTCGGACGCAGCTCACGATAGCGGCGGTAATGGTAAATGGCGGAGATGGGGTCCTTGATGTGCTTGTGGTAAAGAATGCCCGCCTCCAAATGGGATTCGGCGGCCGCTCCGCCGCGTTGATCGATCACTTTGAGAAAAGTTTTCAACGCATCCGCCTCGCGCCCCATGCGCAGCAGCTCCTTGCCTCGGCGGTAATCGGGGTCGTCGACCTCGGCCGCGAAAGGCAGCACCGACTGCGGGGCGCACCCCGTTGTAGCCAGCCCGAGCAGGGCGAGCGAAGTGATAAGCAAGAAAGTCGGCAGGCGACGCATGGCGCGGAACGAAAAGGCAAAAGGGAATTGAACGGTAAGTGAGGAAGTTCAAGTCTCCCGACTCCCCCAAGGACACAAATCCTAAATGACACTCGATTCCACCTTCGTCCTCCGTCGCGCACGCCAGGCCCTCCGCATCGAGCAGGAGGCCATTGAAGCCACCCGGGAGGCGTTGGGCGCGGATTTCGTAGCCGTTACCCGCGCGGTGCACGCAGCGCACTCGGCGGGTAAAAAACTTATTTTTACCGGCGTGGGTAAATCCGCCCATATCGCGCAAAAACTGGCCGGCACTTTCAACAGCACCGGCGCGCCCTCTTGTTTCCTGGACGCCACCCAGGCCCTGCACGGCGATCTTGGGATGGTGGCCGAGGGCGACGTGGCGTTGATTCTATCCAACAGCGGCCAGACCGAAGAGGTTTTGAAACTAGTCCCGGTGCTGCGGCGTTTCGGAGTCAAACTCGTTGCCTTCACCGCCAAACCGGATTCCGACCTGGCCCAAGGTTGCGAACTGCGCCTGATTTACGTCGTCCCCAAAGAAGCCTGTCCGCTTGCTCTCGCCCCCACCGCGAGCACCACCGCAGCCCTGGCGCTGGGCGATGCGCTCGCCATGGTGCTGCTCGAAGCCCGCGGCCTCACGCGGGATGATTTCGCCCGTTATCATCCCGCCGGCAACCTTGGCCGCGTGCTTCTGCTAAAAGTGGGAGACATCATGCGTGCCGGAGACCGCCTGCCCGTCGCTCCCGACTCCATATCCCTGCAAGAGGCCATTCTACGCATGACCAAGGCGCGCAGCGGCAGCATTGCGCTGGTTCACCCCAAAAGCGGCAAACTCACCGGCATTCTCACCGACGGTGACTTCCGCCGCAGTGCGTTAACCGGGCCGGATTTTCTGCAAAAAACGGCCGCCACCTTCATGACCCGCACGCCGAAAACCATTTCCGCCGACGCCCTCGGGGTTGAAGCTCTAAGAATGTTCGAGGCCCATAAAATCGACGACCTCATCGTGGTCGATGCCAAGGGCAAGCCAGTGGGTCTGGTGGACGGGCAGGACTTGCCCAAACTCAAGATCGTCTGAGCAAATCGCGTTGGGTTAACCCAGATTAGCCGCCGCCTTAAGGTCGGCCTCGAACCGCGCCACCACCGACTGCCAGGTTAGGCCCAGCGCGGTGGCACGCGCCGCCGCCCGAATTTCCGGCCATCGCGCCCTGGCTTCCAGCGCCCGGGCCACCGCCGCCTGAAACGCCTTAGGCTGGTCGAAGTCCGCCGCAAAGCCGTTCACCCCGTCGCGCACGTATTCACGAGTCGCGGCGTAGTCGTAGGCCACCGCCACCAGCCCGCTGGCCAGCGCTTCCGTCATCACGTTGCCAAACGTCTCGGTGACGCTGGCAAAGACAAACAAGTCACCCGAGGCATAAAAAGCCGCCAGCTCCTCGCCGCGCCGCATGCCTGCGTAGTGGAATTCCGGATGCTCACGGGCCAGTCCCTCGCGCGCCGGTCCGTCCCCGACCAGCACAAACCGCGCGCCCGGCACCCGCTCGCGCAGGCTCAAAAACGCCGCGACCGCCACGCCGAGGTTTTTCTCCGCTGCGATGCGCCCCACATAGAGCACGACGGGATCCTCCGGCCCCGCGCCCCACTCGGCGCGTAAAACCGCGCTGCGCCGGGCGGGATCAAACAACTGGGTGTCCACCCCGCGCGCCATAACGCCCAGACCAAGAAAACGCTCCGCCGCCAGCTCCCTGACCATCTGCCGGGTGGGGACCAAGGTGCAGCGGGTGCAATTATGAAACCACCGCAGATAGGCGAGGGTGACGTCGCGCAGGGCGGACACGCCGTAATGCCCGCCGTAGGCATGGAAATTGGTATGGAAACTGGAGGTAACGGGCAACCCGAGCCGGTTTGCAACCGAGAGCGAGGCGAGGCCCAGTGGACCCTCCGTCGCCACGTGCACCAAATCGGGACGCTCCGCCCGCCAGCGTTGCGTCAGCAGGGATAGGGCGGGCAGACCGACGCGCAGGCTTGAATAGAAAGGGATCGCCATGCCCGGAACCAACAAGTCGTTGGTGGGCGAGGTTTCCTTTTTCTGCCGAGGGCGCACCACTTGCACGAAGTGCCCGCGCGTTCGCATCCCTCCCACCAAACGGCTGAGGGTCATCGCCACGCCGTTCACCTCCGGCGGGTAGGTTTCGGTTACCAGCGCTATTTTCACTCGATACCCAATTGCTTGCGCCCGGCCGCGGAGATCATCTGCGGCGCCCATTGCGGATCCCACACGATATGTACTCTCGCCTCGGATACCCCGGGCAAGGCGGCCACCCGCTGCCGGGCGTCTTCGGCAATCACCGGCCCCATGCCGCAACCTGGGGCGGTAAGGGTCATTTTCACATCAACGCGTTTGCCGCCCGCCGGACTATCGTCGATATCGAGATCATAAATCAGCCCCAGATCGACGATGTTAACGGGAATCTCGGGATCGAAACAGCCTTTGAGCGCCTCCCAAACCATCGGCTCGCCAAATTCGCCTGCGGGCGCGCTCGCACTGGCCTCGGCATCGAGCTTGGCCAGATCGAGTCCGGCGATCGCTTCGGCATGGGCGCGCGCAATACGGAAAAGCCCGTGGTCGGTGCGCACCGTGACATTGCCGCCGAGAGTTTGGACGATGTGCACGCCCTCGCCCGCCGCTAGCGTGGCCGGGGTGCCGGCGGGGATCAGGGTGGCGGGAACTTCTTCTAAAAGTCGGGTGCTGGTCATGGCGAAAAGAGGGCGAAAAATACGGTTATGCGAATTTAACGAATGCGCAGGTCAAGCGGCAGTCGGCAGTAAACGCCGCGTGGATCATTAAATCGATCAAGCATCCGTACCTGTTCATCCACTTGCCGGATCATGCGACCAGCCGGTCCGCGCACCGCCGCCAGCCGGGTCTCCGGACTGGTGCCGTGGCGGAAGGCCTCCGCCAAAGCCTCGCCAAGCGGTAGCGTGCCGGGGAATTCATAAAGGTCCGGCTCTCCCTCGATTTTACCCAATTTGGCGGCATGGTTGATCGCCTCGTTGAGCCCGCCGATCTCATCGGCCAGCCCCAGTTTTACCGCCTGCTCACCGGACCAAACGCGTCCCTGCGCCAAGGCATGAACTTTGGCTTTTTCCATGGAACGACCTTCCGCCACGCGCTCCAGAAACTGGTCGTAGGTGTGATCCACCAGGCGTTGAAAAATCGCCAGCTCGCCGGGAGATTTGGGCCGCGCGTTGGTCATCATGCCGGCTTTCTGGCCGGTTTGCACCCGGTCCCAGGTCAAACCGATGGAGGCGGCAAGTTTCTCCACATCGAACTGCACCCCAAACACTCCAATAGACCCGGTTACGGTGGACGGCTCGGTGAAAATGCGGTCACCAAAAGCCGAGATCCAGTAGCCGCCCGAAGCGGCATAACTACCCATGGAGATAACCACGGGTTTTTTGGCGCTCAAGAGACGCAGCTCGCGCAGCATTTCCTCGGCGGCCGAGGCTGAGCCACCCGGACTATTCACCCGCAAAACCACCGCGTGCACGTCATCATCTTCGCGCAACGACCTTAATTCACGAGCGTAGGTGGCTCCGCCCACTTCATTTTCGCCGCCTTCGCCGTCCACGATTTCACCCTCGGCGTAGACTACCGCAACCGTTCCGTTTCCCGTGCTGGTTTTCGGCAGCAGGGCCAGGTAGTCGGCAAAGGCCACTTGCAAAAACGGATCGCCCTCGTCGGCTCCGGTTTCCTTACGCAAAGCATCCAGCACTTCGTCCCGATAGCCTATGGCGGTCACCAGTCCGGCTTCGTGCGCGGATTCCGGCGTGATCAGGCCTTCGGCATCGACCAAGGTCTGGAGCGCCTCGACTTTTATGCCGCGTGACGCGGCGATTTCCTTGCGCAGATTCGTCCACAGATCCTCGAGCAAGACGGTGAGTTGTTCGCGATTCTCCGGACTGAGATCGCGGCGGATAAACGGTTCGACTGCGCCCTTATATTTGCCCGAGCGAGTCACCTGCACACCGACACCCCACTTCTCAAAGGCGTCGCCATAAAACATGGGTTCGCTCGCCAAGCCCGGCATCGCCACCAGGCCGAAGGGATTCAATACGATTTCGTCGCCCACCGCAGCCACGTACATTTCAGCGGTGCCGATCACGTCAAAATAGGCCTTCACCGGCTTGCCTGAAGCCTTCACCTCGGCCAGCGCGGAGCGAAATTCCGACAAGGCGGCAAACCCGGTGCCGTAACCCGCCGGTGAAAAGCTCCCGGTCAGGAACACCCCCCGGATGCGGTGATCTTTGGCCGCATGGCGCAGACCCGCCGTGGCCTGACGCAACGCGATTGGCCGTGGAGAATCGCCGCGCAGCAGATCGCCCAAACCACCTTCTTCCATCAAAGGTGGCGCGTCCGTGATGTTCGTGCCGTCGAGGTTCAGCACGAGGTAGGAGCCGTTTTCCACTTGGATGGTATTACCGCCGCTGGAGGACATCAGGATGGCGAAGCCTCCCAGCACCAATAGGACCGCCGTGGCGCAAAACGCGGCCAAGGCCAATAAGGTGCCGATAAAGGAGGCGAAAAACGCTTTCATATTAGACTAAGCTAGGTGCCGCGAATGGCTTTGTGCGAGACGCATCTAAACTTTAGCGAAATCGTAAATCAAAATTTGTGTGTCGGAAGCATAAGCGCTTTGCACCCCGCTAGGTTTTCACCCCATTTTAAAAAAATGGAAAAGTCTGACGCGCAAATGACCACCAACCGCAAGGCGCTTACCATCAATCTTGATGACTCGAAATACGGCACCTTCGCCGAAATCGGGGCCGGTCAGGAAGTGGCGCGTGTCTTTTTTCAAGCCGGCGGTGCCGCCGGCACCATCGCCAAATCCATGTCGGCTTACGACATGACCTTCAGCGACGCCATCTACGGCAAGGCCCCTCGCTACGTATCGCGCGAGCGCCTCGTCACCATGCTGGACCATGAGTACACGCTGCTCCGCGAACGCCTGAGTGAAAAACGCGGGGCCACCACCAAGTTTTTTGTCTTCGCCGATACCGTTGCCGCTAAATCTTTCAGAGGTAATAATGAATGCCATGGCTGGATGGGCATCCGCTTCCAACCCGAGCCCGGTTGCGAGATCCCCAGCGACGTCGTCCTGCACGTGCGCATGTGGGACAAGGATAACCTTCGTCAGCAAGAGGCCATCGGCATCGTAGGCACCAATCTCATCTACGCCGCCCTTTACCTGCGGGACGATCTGGAAAAGTTCACCGCCTCGCTGGCCGACAATCTGGGCTCGGATCGCATCGAGATCGACATGCTTAAATTCGCCGGCCCGGCTTTCGCCAACGTCGATAACCGGCTCATGTCGCTGCATCTGGTGCGCCACGGCCTCACCAATGCCGTGCTTTTCGGGCCCAACGGCGACGTGCTCCAGCCTTCGGAAGCTCTTTACAAAAAAGCCATTCTCGTGGAGCGCGGCAGTTTCCGTCCCGTCACCCATGTCAACGTGGACATGCTAAACTGCGCCTGCGCCCAATTCATGCAGGAGCCGGACGTGCAGGGGAAGGACATCGTCGTGTTGCTGGAAATCACCATGAACAACCTGCTCGCGGGCGGGGCGCTGGATCCGGCCGACTTTCTATCCCGGGTGGATATGCTGGGGGATATCGGCTGCACGGTACTTATTTCCAACTACAGTGAATACTACCGCCTGACCTCCTATTTCCGCCGCTACACCAAGGAAATGATCGGCGTCGCGATGGGAATTAACAACCTCTTGGAGATTTTTAACGAAAAATACTACGAGCATCTCGAAGGTGGCATTTTGGAGAACTTCGGACGCCTCTTCCGCAATAGCGTTCGCCTCTACATCTACCCGATGCAGCAAGTTGCCTACGAGCGCTACCTGGCCGGGCATAACGTAACGGCCGCCGTGTCTCCCTTCGCTAAGGATGTGCTGATCAATGCCCGTAACGTCCAGGTGGCCCCCAATCTGCGCAGCCTCTATCAACACTTGCTCGAGAATCATTACCTGGAGTGCATCGTGGGCTACAACCCCGAGATTCTGAACGTCTTCTCACGCGACGTGCTTGATCGTATCCGTCGCCACGATCCCACTTGGGAAAGCATGGTCCCCGTGCCGGTCGCCAATGCGATTAAGAAACGGAATCTATTCGGCCACGGCACCCCAGCTTAGCTTGTGGCAGCGTTCGCACTGCCCCCGCTCAGCCCGTCGCGACGGGCTCCAGTCGCCGCGCCACCACGCGGAAGTAGGTGCTCTCGCCCTCTTTGATTTTCAGATAGGGATACGAGTCGGTGGTTCCGACGCAGAAACGGGCAAAGCGATTCAAGAACCTGGGCATGCAGCTCTCGATCATGCGCAGTTTGCGCGCATCCTCGGCCTGCATGGAGGCCAGCACTTCAGGGCTGATTACTTCATCGCGTAAAATCTCAAAGCCCGACTCCCGCAGAAAACCCACGGCTTTAAGATACAAGGAGTGGGTCAACACATCCGTATAGAGGAAATGGCCGCCCGGTCTTAGCAGGCGGTGAATCTGGCGAAAAACATGCGCGCGATCCG
>JAIXRU010000206.1 GCA_027485045.1 Opitutaceae bacterium
AGCGGGCACCGTTGCTGCCCATGGGCACATCGTCGATGTTCACCGCCACCTGGCTGATACCGAAGGAGCGGACGCGTACGTCGTTGGCGCTCTCGTATTGGCCGAAGGGATCGCGGGTGGTTACGTTGATGCCAGGGATCTGGGCGAGCGACTTTTCAATCGAGGCACCAGGAATCGCCAATTTCACATCGGCAGCGCTGATGGTGTTGGTCGCGCGGGACATACCCTCTCCCGTGGTGGTGAGGGCTTCGAGCTCGTAAACGGGCTCGGCCGCAGGTGCGGCGGCGGGGGACTGGGCAAAGGCCGCCGAGGCCGCAAAGGCACCGGCAGCGAGGACGGAGTTACGAATCACGCGCGACTTCGCGGCTTTCGCCGTGGGCAGTCCGCTGGTCAGGGTGAGCGCCCGCTGAATGAGGGCGATACGGTTTTTTTTGGACATCATAGTAGGCCGGTTTGGTGCCCGCATTCATTGCGGGCGTTACCCACACCTTTTAGCAGTTTCGCTGCCACGTGAAAAATTCTTGGAACTTTTTTTAAACCGACGGTTTTTTTAGGCCGAAACCACCCTCTTTTACCTCTCAAAATCCGTGAAATTTATTTTATTAATAGCACGCGGCAGACGTCCGAAAACCGCCCAATTCAGAATTTTTTAACCGCTAAAATTCGCTAAAGACCGCTAAATCGGAGTTCGGCGGGGGACTTTCCAAATTCAATTTTTTAACCACTAATGAACACTCATGGTCACTAATGAAAACCCCATAATGTTGGTTTTATTAGTGTAAATTAGCGTTTATTAGTGGTTAACGATTTTATTTGTCTTTAAAATTACGTCAGTGCTTAGCGCACAAGCCCGCCAGAGCCCGGTCGATCCGCACCAGGCCCTCGTCGATCTCGGCGTCGGTGTGCGCCGTGCCCAAAAACCAGTTATGGTGCGGGTGCAAATAAACCCCTTCGCGGGCGGCGGCGGCGCAGAGATCCTGCATGCGCTGGAAGCCCGGATCTTCCGCCACCCGCACGTAAGGCATCGCCGGCGGGCCGCTCGCAATCAGTGCCAGCCCATGCTTTTGCCCCAGAGCGAGAAATCCCTCCACGAAGCGCCGCCCCGCCCGCGCCAACCCTTCGGGCACCGCATCGCGGGCGCTGATTTCCAAGACTTTTAGCGCCGCCGCCATCGGCACCGGGTCGTTCCAGTAACTGCCGGTCAGAAACACCCGGCTCGCCGCCGCCTGATGCTCCGCACGACCCACACAGGCCGCGATCGGGTGGCCGTTGCCCAGGGCTTTGCAATACACCGCGAGGTCGGGCAACCAGCCGTAGGCCCGGTGCGAGCCCCCCAGATGCAAACGCGGAAAACACCGCACGTCGTCGAGAATCAGCAACACGCCGTGCGTGGCGCAGAGCCGGTTGACCGCCGCCACAAACTCCGGCGTGGGCAGCACACTGTCCGCGTAGGCCGGGTGATGAAAGGGCGTGACGATCACCGCTGCGACATCGCCCGCCAGGCCGGCGAAAAGCGCTTCGAGACCGGCCACGTCGTTCCAGCCAAACTCGTGCACGTGGGCGCGATCTTCCGCGATCAGGCCACCATGGCCGGGTGAACACCAGGCGTGGGTGCCGTGGTAAGCGCCGCGCGCCTTCAAGACCTTGCGCCGTCCGGTGATTTCGCGCGCGACATGCACCGCCCAAGTGGTGAGGTCGGAACCGTTTTTGGCAAAGACCGCCCAATCCGCGAAATCGATGCGCGCCACCAGTGCCTCGGCCAGCTCGACCAGCAAACTCGTCGGATGATTAAAACAAGTGCCCCGCGCCCGCGCGGCATCGGCCGCCGCCTCCACCTCGGGCTGACGGTAGCCGAGCAGCAAGGGCCCGTAACCACAGAGGAAGTCGATAAACTCATGCCCATCCAGATCACGATAACGCGCACCCTGTCCCGACTCCGCGTAATACGGCATTGCCCCCGGCACCGTCGCCGCCGGGGTTACGTGGCCGTAGATACCGCCAGGAATAACACGGCGGGCACGGGCGAAAAGAGCGGCGGAGCGAGGATATCTAAGAGGCATGAGCTTTAGAGCTAGTAAGCTGGTAGAGCTAGTAGGGCTAGTAAGGTTTACGCATGCCTGTGACTTTGTGGGGCGTTCGCTTGCGAATGCCGCGCTGCATCGAGCGGACGGGGCGGGTTGAGCAGACGCGACACCTCGTTCAAAACCAGCCCCAAGCCCTCGGCCACGGGCAGGTGACCCCGAATTCGCAGCTCACCGCCCCCGAGCGCGGCAAGCGCATCGAGGCGGTGCTCCAGCTCGGCCAGCAGGGTCGGCAAATTCGCGAAGGTGACCTCCACCATCGGCGGGCGTGGCGCGGGGCCAAACCCGCTGGTGAGCGTGCGCAGATCCAGCCAGAGCGGCGCGGGCAAAGCCGGGCAGGCAAACGTGGCCACGCCGTCGCCCAAACGGGTGCGGCGCTCCGCGCCCTGCGGATGCAGGCGCAGCCAGACCGCCGCACCCGCCAGACCGACCGCGAGATTACCAAAGGCGAATAGGGCCGGATTTTCGTGCGGATAGCGCAAGAGTTGGTCCAGCCGCCGCCCGGCGGCGGAAAAGCGCCCGACCTGACCCAAGGAACCCCAACCGCTGAGCGGCAGCAGCATCGCGGGCTGTTGGTTAATCACGCGCAAAAACTGTCCGGCGGTGGGAAACCACAGCCGTAAATCGCCGGACTGGGCGACCTTCGCGGTGTCGATGCCGCCCTCGGCCGAGAAAGCCAGCCGACGCGGTGCAAAGGCCCCGCGCACGGATAAAGCGACGGCGAAGGCCCGGGAACCGGAGGCGGCGCGGCGCAGCTCGGCATCATGCGGCGCGAGCAAGGCCAGCGCGGGCAGAACGGCTTCGAGGTGGAGGGCGGCGAGCAGCATCATGCTTTCAGGGTGTAGGGCGGGGTCGCCGCACCCCGCCGTTCGCAAACCGGGTCACGCCACGGCGGGGTGCGGCGACCCCG
>JAIXRU010000260.1 GCA_027485045.1 Opitutaceae bacterium
ACGTTTAGCCATGAGTGTTACTTCGCCGCCATTTCGGTCCTATGTGCTCGCTTTCACCACTCTCTATTTGGTGTGGGGCAGCACCTATCTGGCGATTCGGGTGGGGGTGGGTTCCATGCCGCCCTTTGCGATGGCGGCAGCTAGGTTTGCCCTCGCTGGCGGGGTGTTGTTGCTGTTTCAGCTTTGGCGGGGCGCGACTTGGCCGACGTTGAGGCAATGGCGTTCGGCGGCGATTTCAGGCTTCTTTTTGCTTATGGGTGGTAACGGACTGGTGACGTGGGCCGAGCAGACTGTGCCCTCAGGGATAACGGCGTTGTTGATTGGGGCTGGGCCGGTTTTTGTGGTTTTGGCGGAGTGGGCATGGCCAGGGGGGAATCGGCCTGACGCTCTTACGTTAGGTGCTATGGTGGTGGGTTTTGCCGGGGTAGCCTGGCTGGCCGCGCCATGGGAACGCTCGGGTGTGGGGGCGCTGGATCCTGCGGGAGTGGCGGCGATCGTGCTGGCCACCGTTTCGTGGGCGATTGGCGCTATTTATGGTCGGCATGTGCGAGACCCGGCGCCGCCTTTCGTGGCGGCGGGCGCGCAGATGTTGAGTGGTAGTGTGGCACTGGCTTTAGCGGCTTGGGTAAACGGAGACTACGCAGCTTGGAATACGGCGGAGATCACGCCGCACGCATGGGGGGCTTTTGCCTATCTGGTTTTGTTCGGGTCATTAATGGGCTACAGTGCGTTTGCTTGGCTGATGAAATACTCTACGCCGGCCAAGACCGCGACTTTCGCCTACGTGAATCCGGTGGTCGCTGTGTTGCTCGGTTGGTTGTTATTGGACGAGCCGCTGGGCCCCCGAACTGCGTTGGCGGGGGCGGTGATTTTAGGCGCGGTGTTGGTAATCTCGCGCGGTGGCGCTTCCAAAAGGGGAAGCGCGGGCCAGATCAGGGGACCAAGCCGTTGAGTTTGGCGAAAGGGTCAGGGTGTGCATCCGAGTGCCATTCGTATTCGGCGCTCTGGGCGGCTTTCTCGGCGGTTTCGCGATCAAAGAGGCGTTCGATCAGGCCGAGCGCCATATCCATGGCGGCGTAAATGCCGGACGAGGTAAGATATTTTCCTGTCTCGACCCAGTGCGCCTCGGCCACCCAAGCGACGGCCGGACCTTGGCTGGTGGCCCAAGCGTAAGCGCGTTTGTTCGAGGTGGCAGGTTTGGGGTCCAGGAGTCCGGTGCGGGCGAGTAAAGCGCTGCCGGTGCATACGCTCGCGACGTGGGGTGTCGCCACCGCGAGGGTTTTCATGGTGGTAATCAGGCCCGGGTTGTTTACTTCGCGCCGTGTGCCCATGCCGCCGGGGACGATTAAGATATCGATCTCACCGGGGTCGGTCAGGGTGCGGTCGGCGATGACAACGGGGCCTTGAGAGCTGCGAATGGGGCCGGTTTTCTCGGCAAGCATCACGAAAGTGAATTGGCCTCGAACCATGCTGAGCATTTCGATGGGACCAAAGACATCGAGACATTGGAATCCCTCGAAAAGGACCATGCCGACCGTGCGTTTGCCGACGGCAGTGGTTGGTGTCGTGGTGTCGGGGCCCGAGGGTGACGGCACGGTGGTTTGGGCTTGGATCGTGCCCGGGTTGGCGAGTGCGGCCAGAGTGACGGTCGCCAAAGCGTGGATAAACGTACGGCGGGTGGGTTTGGGCATGTGCGCCGATAAGCACAATACTGGGCTTTTAGAAAACGATTGAGCCGCCTCGAACTAGGTCGGGGCGGCTCATTTTCGGTGCGGCTCGAGGCCGCTGGCGCGGCTATGGCGCTATTCTTCGTCGGTGGTTTTGGCGGAGTATTTCGATGACTGGGTAGTTTTTCGATTCCGAGGCCTAACCTAACTGACTCTGATTTCTAACAGGTGGTCCGATGACCACGAATTCACTATACTACAGTATGAATTATAATGATAGAGGGCGGTATGTAATTGCGGGGAATAAGCGGCGTAGAAGCGCGGTTTAGCCGAGGAGAAAGGGCTCCTGGATGTAGGTGTAGGCGCTGCCGGTCTGGCGCACTCGGCCGAGGGCGGGGAAGGGCATGTGGGCGCCAAAAAGACGGAGCCGGTCGGCGGCGGCGCGATCAAAGAGTTTCTTACGCGTCGCGGTGGCGAGCGCGGGGTCGGTGTCGTAGGCGAAGCGCCAGTCGGGGTGGGCGAAGCTCAGGGCGTGGTGGTGGGCGGCGTCCACGAAGTGCAGGAGTTGATCGCGGCCCGAGCTGATGACCACGGCGAGGTGCCCAGGAGTGTGGCCGGGAGTATCGAGCAGTTCGATACCGTCGAGTATCTTGTCCGAGGGGGCCACGAGTTGGAGGCGGGGCTTGATGGCGGCGAGCACGGACTGGGCGCCGGTCTTGAAGCCTTGGGCGGCGTCGGCCGGCACGGCCATGCCGGAGAGGTCGGGCGCGGTCTGGGTCCAGAAGGCGTGCTCCTTGCGGGACAGGAAAATCTGGGCGTTGGGGAAGTTGAGCGCGCCAGTCTGTGCGTTGACCAGGCCGCCGAAGTGGTCGCCGTGGGCGTGGGTGAGGATGATGGCGGAGATGTGTTCCGGTTTTACCCCGGCGTTGGCGAGGCTGGTCGGCAGGAATCCGGCGGCGGGGCCGTAGTTGGCACCCGCACCGGAGTCGATGAGCACGAGTTGGGTGCCGATGCGGACCAAGAGAACGTTGAAGGCGAGGTGCAGGCGGTCGGTGGGCAGCAGGGCTTCGTCGAGGGCGGCGGCGACCGCGCCGGGTTTTTCGCCGACGCCGAAAGGGCCTTGGTCGGGGGGCGGGGTGAGGCCGCCGTCTTGTAGTGCGAGGGCCTCAATGGCGCCGACTTTAAAGCGGTAATAGCCAGCTTGAGGTCCGCTGAGGCTGGGGGAGGCAGCGGAGCTGCTGGGCTCGGAGCGCAGGTGGCTGGCAGCGAGGAGGGTGGTTCCGGCGAGGCCAAGGAAACGCAGGGCTTGGCGGCGATTTATCGTGGCAGGGACGGCGGAGTGCATGGTGGAGGCACCATGGGGGTTCAGCCGCTTGGGGCAAATCAGAGAGTGAAGAAAATCACTCCAAGAGGAGGGCGATCTGGATACCGGGGCCGTGCACGCCTTCGATCAAGATGCCTTCGACGTCGGCGGTTTTGGAGGGGCCGGTGCACCAGACGACGTTGGGGTCTTGGGGCAGGGCGGCGATGGCGGCGGGCACGTCGATGTGGATTTGGGCGCGGCGGAGCACGGCGACATGAACCCAGGGCGAGAGGGCGGCGAGGCGGCGGGAGGTGTCGCGGTCGGAGAGCACGAGGGTGCCGGTCTCGGCTACGCCGGCGGTGGCGGCGGTGATGCCGAACTGATATTCGTCGATGCGGGAGCGATCAAAGGTGGTTTCGACGTTGAAGCCTCCGGCGGCCTCGAAGGTGGGGCGGAGTTCGTCCCAGAGGGCGGGGTCGCAGTAGCCGTGTTTCCAGCCGCCTTGGGTGAGGGTGGCGATTAGAGCGGCGGCGGATGCGAGCGGAGTGCCGTTAACCGCTTTCAGGCGCTCGGCGAAAAAGGTCCACGCGTCCACCGGGCCGCGGGCCTGGCGCATGATGACGAGTTCGTTGTCCCAGTTGGGCAAGGGGGCACGTTTGGGCAGTGGAGCCAGGGCGGAGGTGACGCGGGCGAGGAGGGTTTCGCGAGGGGAAGGCATGGGAGCGAGGAGCAGGAAGCTGGGCGCGGAGGCGGGCTTTATTTGGCGGCGGGCGGGGTGGGCCGGTTGGCGAGCCATTGGCGGAAGGCACCGCCGCGCCAGGCGGGCAGGGTGCGATCGCGCAGCCACGTTTGCATGGGGGGGACGGGGATGAGGCTTTTTGGGATGTAGTTTAGGCTGTTGCCCGCGAGTAGGGAGGTTTTCCAAACGAAGGGTTGCGAGGCGAGCAGGGACCAGGCGCCCATGGGCGGGGTGCCGGCGGCGGCGGCTTTGGAGCCTTCTTGTTTGCCGCGATTGCGCAGGCGGAGAAGGAGGTCGGGGATGGGGATGTTGACCGGGCAGACTTCGTGGCAGGCGCCACAGAGCGAGGAAGCTTTGGGGAGGTCGGCCAGCTCGGGGAAGCGTTCGCCGGCGAGCAGGGGTGAGAGCACGGCACCGACCGGGCCGGGGTAAACGCTGCGGTAGGCGTGGCCGCTGGCCTGACGATAGACGGGGCAGACGTTCAGGCAGGCACCGCAGCGGATGCAGCGCAGGATTTCGCGGCAGTCGCTGGCGAGGGCGTCGGTGCGGCCGTTGTCGACGAAGATGACGTGCATCTCCTCCGGGCCGTCGGGCTGGGTGGCCGAGCGGGGGCCGGAAATGAATTCGGTGTAAACGGTGAGTTGCTGGCCGGTGCCGGAGCGGGCGAGCAGGTTGAGGTAAAGGCCGAGGTCGGTCTCGCGGGGGAGAAGTTTTTCGATGCCGACCATCGCGATGTGGCACGGGGTGGCGGCGAGGCAGAAGCGGGAGTTGCCTTCGTTGGTGACGAGGACGAGGCGACCGGTGTCGGTGGTAACGAAGTTGGCTCCGGTGAGGCCGACATCGGCTTCGAGGTATTTTTTGCGGAGGTGGGCGCGGGCGCGACGGGTGATGGTCTGAGGGTCGTCGTTGTATGCTCCGAGGCCGTTTTTCTCGAATGAAGTCGCGATGTCGCGGCGGTTTTTGTGGATGATGGGTTTGACGATGTGGGAGGGGTGGTCGCCATCGATCTGGATGATGAATTCGCCGAGATCGGTCTCCACGCATTCGACGCCGTTTTTGCCGAGGTAGTCGGCGAGGTGGGTTTCCTCGGAGACCATGGTCTTGGCCTTGACCATCTTGGTGGCGTTGCGGGCGCGCATGATGGCGAGCACGGCGGCGTTGGCTTCCTCGGCGGTGGACGCCCAGTGAACTTTTACGCCATTGCGTTCCAGGGCGGCGGCGGCGGCGGGCAGGAGGGTGTCGAGGTTTTCGACTACGTGCTGCTTGATATTGCCGGCGAGGCGGCGGAGGTGATCGGGGTCGGGGTAATGATCGAAGAGGACTGAGGTGCGTTTCTCATGGCCTTTTTTGGAGCCGTCATAGACCGAGGCGCGGGTCTCGGGACGGAGCTTGGCGGAGAATTGATCGATTTGCTGGAGAGCCATGGCGAGGAGCGGGGGGCGGGGTGCTGGGAGCGTGGAGGCGGGCGGGGGGGTTCAGGCGTTTTTAAGGGCGTCGCGCAGGATTTGCGCGACGTGCTGGGTCTTGATGGGTTTTCCTTCTTTTTCGGCGAGCCCGCCAAGGTGCATCATGCAGCTCATATCGCCGGAGACGAGGACGTCGGGTTGGACGGCGCGGATGTGGTCGAGTTTCAGGTTTCCCATGCCGGCGGAGACGTTTGGAAAGGATACTGAGAAGGTGCCGCCGAAGCCGCAGCATTGCTCGCCTTCGCCGAAGGGCACGACTTCGAGACCGGCGATACTGGAAAGCAGGTTGAGGGAGGCAGGGCCGCTACAGGTGCCGCGCGAGTGGCAGGAACGGTGAAAGGCGATCTTGGCGGCATAGCGACCGGGCCACTGTTTCACCCCGAGACCATTGACTATGAAATCGGCCAGTTCCCAGGTGCGATTTCCGAGGGCGGTGACTTCGGCGGCGTCGGGTTCTTTTTCGAATTCGAGGGGGGCGCCATGGAAGATCATGGCGGCGCAGGAGCCGCTGGGCACGATGACGGGCAGATCGCCGGAAAAAACTTTTACGGTGTGGCGCACGACGCGGCGTGAAGAGGCCCAGTCGCCGCCGTTGAAGGCAGGTTGTCCGCAGCAAGTCTGGCCTTCGGGGAACTCCACGGTGCAGCCCAGGTGCTCGAGCACTTCGACGGTGGCTTTGGCTACGTCGTCATAAAAGGCGTCGCAAAGGCAGGTGGCCATCAGTTGCACCCGCTTGCCGGAGGGGCGGGATGGGCTTGTAATTAAGGCGGAGCTGGCGTGATCCATAGCGTTTAGAGGTAGGATAGTACTCAAATCCCACGGAAGTTCTAGCGCAACCCAATTTTGATAGATAGTGAAAGTTTTTGATAGATTTTGGTAGATTTAAAGTTTACGCGTTATGTGCATTTAAATCCCTCTTTAACCTAATACGTTTTCTTCATGGCTACTCCTCTATACCTTGCGGCGGTTGACCTCGGTGCGACCAGTGGGCGCGTGATTCTGGGCAAGTGGAAAAACAAGAACCTGGAGTTGGTGGAGGTGCACCGGTTTCCGAATGCGTTTCAATCCATCGGCGGGCATGATTATTGGAATATCGCGGGGCTGTGGGAGCAGATTCAGACGGGATTACGCGCGGCGGCGGCGGCCTTGCCGAAAGGGGCTAAACTGGCCTCGGTCGGGGTGGATAGCTGGGGGGTGGATCACGTGTTGCTGGATCGAGGAGGAAGGTTGATTTTCCCGGCGCATGCTTATCGCGATTCTCGCACGCATTCTGGTGTGACGCGGCCTGAAAAAAACCGGTCCGATCTGGCCCGGATTTATGCCGCGACCGGGATTCCGAATGTGTTTTATAACGCCTCTCTCCAGTTGGCGGAGACGGTCGCGGCGTGTCCCTGGATTGAGGATGCGGCGGCGCGGTGTCTGTTTTTGCCGGATTACTTCAATCACCTGCTGGGGGGCCGCGCGGCCAACGAACTGACGATTGCGAGCACTTCGCAGTTGCTCGGGGTAAAGGGGAGCGCGTGGTCGGCTGAAGCGCTGGAACATTTCTCGGTGCCGGCGAAGTGGTTCACCAAGCCGGTGCTGCCGGGCACGGATCTCGGAGTGGTGAAAAACGCGGATTCTCTCGGTGGTAAAGCCCTGGCGGAGACACGTGTGATCGCGGTGCCGGGGCATGACACCGCCTGCGCTTACGACGCGATGCCGGCCGCGCCCGACGGCGGGGATTTTTTTATCAGCTCCGGCACGTGGTCCTTGGTGGGCTTTGAGAATCCTAAGCCCTTGCTCGGGGCCGGGGCCTTGGCGGCGAGGGTTGCCAACGAGCGCACCGGGGATGGAGCTTATCGTCCGCTAACCAATGTAATCGGTTTATGGTTACTTGAGGGCGTGATGAAGGATTTCGCATCGCGGCCCGTTTCAAGTGAAGATTGGGATAAGTTGATCACCGCCGCAGAGGGCTTGCCCGCGCCGGCCGGTCTGCTCGATGTAAATGACCCTGCGTTTACCAGTCCCTTGTCGATGAAGAATGCCATCGACGCTCATCTGGTCGCGCGCGGTTTGCCGGTTCCGAAGGAGTTGGCGGCTTATACCAGACTTATCTGCGATTCGCTAGGGCAGGGGCACGCCGAGGCGATGCGGCGTTTTGAAGGTATGGCAGGAAGGCGTTTCAAACGTATTTTAATCGTGGGTGGAGGCTCGAAAAATCGACTGCTCTGCCAAGCGACGGCGGATGCGGCGGGATTGCCGGTGGTGTCGTTTGCGCTCGAGGGCACGGCGGTTGGCAATCTTGCGCGTCAGTTGATCGCCTTGGGCGCGGTGAAGGATTTGGCGACCTTTCGAGCCCATCTCGGGCGCGGACTTAAGCAGACGGTTTACGCTCCGAAAAATAGGGCGTCCGCTGCTTGGGTTGCTGCGTGAAGCGCGGCGACTTATTCCAGGCCGAAAACGGCCTTGGCGTAGGCCTCCGGCGCGAAGGGTTGCAGGTCCTCCTTCTGCTCGCCGAGGCCGACGTAGTGGATCGGTAGTTTCAGAGTGCGCCAGATGCCGACGACGGCACCGCCGCGGCTGGTGCCGTCGAGCTTGGTGACGACCAGGCCGGTGAGTCCGAAGCTTTGGTGAAACACGCGGGCTTGCTCGATGGAGTTGCTGCCGAGCGAACCATCGACCACGAGCCAGGAGAAGTGGGGAGCGGAGGGGTCGAGCTTTTGCAAGACGCGCCGGATTTTGGCCAGCTCCTCCATGAGGTTGCTCTTGGTGTGCAGACGTCCGGCGGTGTCGATGATCACGACGTCTTTACCGCGGCTTTTTCCGGCTTGGAGCGCGTCGTAGGCGACGGCGGCCGCGTCGGCTCCGGTGTGGCTGGCGATCACGTCGAGGCCGAGTTTTTCTCCCCAGGATTTGAGCTGTTCCACTGCGGCGGCACGGAAGGTGTCGCAGGCGGCGACGAGCACGGATTTACCCTCCTGCTGCAGGGCCCAGGCGAGTTTGGCGGTGGTGGTGGTTTTGCCCGAGCCGTTGACGCCGATCATCACGATCACGGCGGGCAGGCCATCGGGGCGTTTTACGAGGGCGGGGGCACCGGCGCTGCCGGTGAGCACGCGGGTGAGGACGGCGGCTCCAAGCTCGGCCGCTTGTTTGCCCTGAAGCTGAGGGTCCTTGCGGTAGGCGGTCTTGATTTCGTCGAGAATCTCGGTGGTGGTTTCCACGCCGAAGTCAGCGGTTATGAGGGCTTCCTCAAGCTCCTCCAGGGACGAGGCGTCGATTTTGCGCCCGCCGAAGAGGGAGCGGGTCTGGCCGGCAATGGCGGCGACGGTTTTGGCCAGACCGTCTTTAAACTTTTTGAAAAGGCCGAACATGGTGGAGCTAGGAGCGGGGAGCTCGGAGGGGGCGGATTTTAGGCTTTTGCGCTTGGCTCCTGTATTCAGATTTCTGGCTCGGCGCGCGTTCAGGTGACTTTTCGGGCGTCGCGACCGACGTGGTCCTTGAGCTTGTCGAGGATGCCGTTGATGAAGCGTTTGGCGTCGGAGTTGGAAAAGAGTTTGGAGAGATCGATGGCCTCGTTGATGGAGACGACGGGAGGGATGTCGGTGCGGTGGATCATCTCGAAAATGGCAATGCGCAGGATGGCGAGGTCGATCTTGGCGATGCGATCAAAGTCCCAGTTTTGGGCCAGGCCGCGGATGCGACCGTCGATCTCGTCGCAGTGTTCGATCACGCCATGGATGATCTCTTCGCCGAAGGCGTAGTGTTCACGCGGCTTGGCGTCGACGGCTTCCAGGTTGGTGAAGAATATCGCCAAGTCGTCGGCCAGGTTGGCCGGGTGGTTTAGGCTCCAGGCGAACAAAAATTGCAAGGCGGCCACGCGACCATCGCGGCGTTTGGCGAAAAGGGCTTTATTACTCATCTCAGGAAAGGGATTGTTTGAGGGCGGCCATTTCCAGGGCAGCGGAGGCGAACTCGGAGCCGCGGTCGATCTCGCCGGTGGTGCGGGCTTCGGCCTGGGCGCGGGTGTTTACCACGATCACACCGTTTATCACCGGCACGCGGGTTTGCAGGGAGATGCGGATAAGGGCGTTGGCGACGGCATCGCCTACCATTTCGTGGTGATTGGTGTCGCCGGCGATAAGCACGCCCAGCGCTATGACGGCTTGGAATCGGCCGGTGGCGGCCAGTTCCTGGGCGGCCCAAGGCACCTCGTGGGAGCCGGGGACGCGCACCACCTCGATGGCATCGGACTTAAGGCCGGCCTCGGTCAGCTTGAGCGTGGCGCGATGTACGAGCGCATCGACGAGGGTGGGATTGAAGCGGGCCGCGACAATTCCGACCCGAAGGGCGGCAATACAGGAAATGGACAAGGGCGTAGGCGCGTCGTGGCTCATGAGAAAGAATAAGAACGCAGAGGCATGCGCATGCTCGGCGCGCGAAGCAAACGGGAAAAACGGGGGGAGATTTTTGACTTCTGCGCAACATTTGGCCCACGAAGGGCGCGTGCCTTGACACTGCCCCCCTCGCGCCCTACCCGATAGGGCCCAACATGGAGGCCGTCCTTGATCAGCCGGTGTTGGTGCTTAATCGCCTTTGGCAGGCGGTGAATGTCATTTGCGCTAAACGCGCCTTCGCTCTGCTTTCGCGGGGTCACGCGGCCGTGATCCATCACCATGATGATGATTTCCGGGTGTTCTCTTTTCTGGATTGGATGGATTTTTCGCGGGTTAATCCGCCGTTGGAGCTTTTGGATACGGTGCACACGCCGCGCACCACCATCCGTTTGCCGCGCGTCATACTGCTGACCTTCTTCGATAAGTTGCCGACCAAGGAGCTGAAGTTGACCCGCAATAACGTCTTCGTGCGCGACAAGGAAACGTGCCAGTATTGCGGCAAGATTTTTGCTCGCGAGGAGCTGAATCTCGATCACGTGATTCCGCGTGATCGGGGGGGCAAAACCACTTGGGAAAACATCGTGTGCTCGTGCATCAAGTGTAATTCCCGAAAGGCCAACCGCCTGCCGCATGAGGCGCATATGCGTCTGGTCTGCAAGCCGGTGCGACCCAAGTGGCGTCCGGTAATCTCGCTCGTGCTCAACACCCAGCAGCGAGAGCGCTGGAAGGATTTTCTCGATCTCGCTTATTGGAACGTGGAGCTGGAAGAGTAGTCGTTTCGCGCAAGCTGGCGTTGCGGTGGCGGCGAGCGTTTCGCAACTTCTCGCATGGTTTCGAATTCTCCTTGGCTGGCACCGCTCCGTCCGTTGGCGCGCATCGGGCAGCAATTGCTTGATCGCGCCTTGTGCGTTCTTGGCGCGGTATCGCTGTCGCAGGCGCCGGAGTTTTTTCAACAATATCTCCAGCGCTTGGGCGGCAATCTTGATGAGGCGCGGTTGGTACTGGCCCGGTATGAAACAGTGGCACGGGATAGCGGAATCACGCTCGCCCAGTTGGTGGAAACCACGCGTGCGCAAGCTTCCGCTCCGGTGGCGAAGCTGGGGGGGCTGATCATTGAGGCGCAGAACCGGGTGGAGGCGCTCGCTTCCGCCGAGCTATCCCTGCGTATGGCATCGGCGTGGACGCGCCCCTTTGTATTTATTGCTCACTACGATGATGGTATCGTGCGCGGCACGTGGGCGGCGTTTAAGCCCGCCGTGCCCGTCACGACCGAGGGGGCGATTTATGCCGTGGCCGGCATGGGGTTGGCGTTGCTGGTTTATCAGCTCGGCGTGGTCTGGCCGTGTCGCGCGCTCGGTCGGCGTTTCCGCAACCCTGCGGCGGGCAAGGAGGCGGCGCGATGAAACGGGTGTTGTTTTTGGGCTCCGGTGCCCTCGCGCTTTACTATGGAGGCAGGATGGCGCGGGCGGGCATCGAGGTGGTCTTTTGGGCGCGCAGTGATGCCGGCGGGTTGCGCGAAAAGGGCATTCGCCTCGCGTATCCCGGGGATGCGTTTCACCTGCCCTCGGTCAACGTGGTGGAGCGGGTCGAGGAAGCCGGTGCGGTTGACTTGGTGGTGGTCGCCTTGAAGGCGACTGCGAACGCGGACTTACCCTCTCTGCTGCCTCCTGTGCTCGGACCTAACACCTTGGTGCTTAATCTACAGAATGGCCTGGGAGTGGATGAGGCGGTGGCGGAAGTTGCAGGGGCGGAGCGAACCCTCGGGGCCTTGTGCTTTGTCGGGGTAAATCGGGTGGCTACCGGGGAAGCGGTGTGCGCGCTTGAGGGCTATGTGGTGCTGGGTGAGTTTTCGGGTTCTCCGCGTGCGCGAACGGAAGCGGTGGCGGACGTCTTTCGCCGTGGCGGCACCCAGGTTCGGATAGCTCCGAGCCTGCTTTCCGCGCGCTGGCACAAGTTGATCTGGAACGTGCCTTTTAACGGCTTGTCCGTCGTCGAGCGGGGCATGATGAGCGATGAAATCCTGCGCGATGCCGGTCGAGAAGCCCGGGTGCGGGCGTTGATGGGCGAGTTGCAGTCGGCTGCGGACGCCGAGGGAGTGGCGATCTCCGACACCTTCATCGAGGACAATGTGGAGCGCACCCGCACCATGGCCTACAAGCCCTCGACCATGCTCGACTGGTTGGCGGGGCGGCCGTTGGAGTTGGAGCCGATTTGGGGCGAGCCGTTGCGGCGTGCACGCAACCTGGGGGTCGCCACCCCTAAGCTGGCCCGACTGTATGCCGACATCCAGGCTCGTGCCGAAGAAGGTCCACCGCCTAGCGCTTTTTAGATTTCCCTGAACTATCGCTGCCTGCTTTTGCGGATTGACCGGCGTTCAGCAGGGTGCCGCCTATCACGCCTATGGCGAAGAGGGCGAAGTAAACTAGGGCGGCACTGGTGCTGATCGGCTTTTCCAGCAGCAGTGAAAAATGAAAGTTAACCTGCTGGGTGTTTTCCGTGCCGATGTAGACGACGACAAAGAGAATTAGGAGGAAACCAAGGGTGCGAAAAAAAATGGCGGCGGTCATGGTAAAGAGGAACTCAAGTCACCTCGCGACCGTGTTGCATGCCAAGAACAATAACACGCGCGTGGACCTGGTCGCGGCTTCCTTTGCGTCGCGAGCTTTACGAGCGATAGGCGGCGGGTCAGCTTTGTTACGTGGAATCCTCGAAGTCCTCTGCCGCGCATTCACCTCTTGAGTTACCTCGTCGTATCGACCCGGTTTTCTTGTATGCGATCAGCCGTCTCACGGCCACCGCCGACTCCCCCCGCATCGCGATGGAGGAGATTTTGCGGCTGGCCATCGCCCATTTTCGGGCGACTTCCGGAACGATCTCGTTGTTAAATCCTGATACGGGGCGCCTGGAGATTGAGGTGCATCGTGGCATGCCGGCCGGTATTAATGACGTCGCGCTTCGTCCCGGCCAGGGCATCACCGGATGGGTGGCTTTTCATGGCCGGCCACAGTTGGTGGCCGATGTGCGGTCTGATCCGCGTTACATTCCGGTGCGGCCCGAGGTGCGCGCTGAGATCACGGCACCTTTGATGCCTGAAAACGGCCAGATCCTCGGTGTGATCAATCTGGATAGCGACACGGTCCACGGTTTCACCCCCGGTGATCTGGCCGATCTGGTCGCGCTGGCCGAGGAGAGCACCACGGTCCTGCTGCGCCTCTGGCAATTGCAGCATCTGCGAGGCAAGGCGACGCAGTTGGAGAATCTCGTGAATGCCGGTCTGACCCTGGTCACCAAATTGGAACGCCAGGAGCTGCACGACGCCATCACGCGCGACACCTGCCGCTTGCTCGGGGCCAGGGCATCCTTGCTCTTTGAATACGTGCCGGCCCGGCGCTGTCTGCGCGCCGTTTCGCTGGACGGCGCGGGCGATACGCCACTGCCCGAGGGCGATTTGTCCCTCGATTCCTGCCTGGTGGGCGCGACGCTCGCCACCCGGCGCCATCTTGAGTTTCTGAATGTGCAGTCGGCCGAGTACATCGACGTGGTCGATCTGCCACGGCATCCGGCGCTGCGCTCCTTGCTGGCGGTGCCGATGTTTTGGGAAAACGAGGCGGTGGGCGTTTTGGCGGTGTTTACCGACCATTCCCACCGGTTCAATAACGACGAGAAACGCTTGCTCGCCGCCTTTGCCAGCCTGGCCGCCGTGACGCTGCAAAACTCGCGGCTCTACACCCGTGTTTTCCAGAGCGAGGATATGCTGCGCAAGAACGAGCAGCTTACCACGCTGGGATTGCTGGCGGCCGAGATTGCCCACGAGATCCGCAACCCACTCACGGTGATCAAGCTCCTTTATGGTTATCTGGGCCTGGATTTCCCGGCCGACGATCCGCGCCGCACCGATGTGCGGGTGATTGGGGAGAAACTCGACCAACTCGAGTCCATCGTCTCGCGGGTGCTTCAGTTCGCCAAGGCACCGTCCTCCATGCATTCTCGCTGGAGCATCGCCGATCTGGTGGGCGACACCCTGGTTTTGATCCGGCTCAAGCTCGCGCAAAGCAAGATTCGCCTGCGCTTCGATCCTCCGATAAAGCCCATCCACGTCGACGTGCACAAGGGGCAGCTCCAGCAGGTGTTGCTCAACCTGTTGCTCAACTCCACCCAGGCGATGGACCATGGCGGCTTGATCACGGTTCAAGTTTCACAGATCGAGCACGAGGGATCGCGCCAGGTTCTTATCGACGTGATCGATACCGGCAAGGGCGTGCCGTTGGAGTTGGCGGAGCATATCTTCGACAGCTTTTTATCCGGTCGAAGTGACGGCACCGGGCTCGGGCTCGCCATTGCCAAGCGCATTTTGCTTTCGCACCACGGGGATATCACGTTGCACGCGACCGGACCGACAGGAACTACGATGCGTGTGCGTCTGCCCCTGGCGCATTGAGCGTGGCTTCGAGAGTTTGGGCGCATGAGTAATAAACACGTTGTATTACTGCGGTCAGCGGGGGATGGTCCCGGATGGATAACCAAAACCAGTCCTGGCGTGATCGCTTCGGCCTAACTCTGTGTGCCGCGTCCGATGTAGAGACCGCGATCCCCGCTGACGCACTGGGCGTGGCGGTTGTTTTTGCTCACGAGGAAGCGGACGAAAAAATATTCTTAGTCATCGAATCCCGGGCGGGAAGCTTGCTCCAGCAGTGTGTGCGACGATTAAAGACCGCGCCCTTGCCGCCCATCGATACGCTTCAGGTGGCCTATGCCGTGGAGCCGGCGACCGATGGCTCGCCCGAAGCGACGCACGAGGTTTGCCGCCGCCAGGTCGTGGTGGCGGGCGCACTGCGCCGCGAGTTGCGCCCGGCTTTGCGCTGATCTTTTTTTCTGCGGGCACTTGGTGCGAAAGGTGCAGTGCGGGCTTCCATGCAACGCCGCGCATTTCTTGAACGCATGGTTAATACTTCGGCTACGCTCGCAATGGCGGGCGCTTGGCTGAGCAGGCCGGAGCGGGTGTCGGCGGCGTTGGTGGACCGCGCCTCCGCCACTCCCGAGCAGCTCGCCGCCGACGAAGGTTTTTGGCGGGAGATTACCCGCGATTTCGCGCCCGCCCCCGACTTTATAAATTTGGAATACGGTTATTTTCACGCCGCCGCGATCCCTACGCTCGAGGCCGAGCTTCGGGCGGCGCGGGAGATCAACCGTCGGAATTCGCTCTATAAACGCATGCAGATGCGTCCCGATCAGGAGGCGGCCCGCACCGCTCTGGCGGGACTGGCGGGCGTGTTGCCCGAAGAGATCGCGGTGACGCGCAACACCACCGAGTCGCTCAACATCGTTATCCAGGGACTCGATTTGGCCGCTGGCGACGAGATCATCTACGGCGATCAGGACTACGGCAGCATGGAGGAGGCCTTGCAGCAAAAGGCCCGCCGACAGGGCGTCGTCTTGCGCAAGGTCGCCATTCCGCTCGATCCGAAGTCGGATACCGAGCTGGTCGAGGCCTACCTCTCCGCCGTCACGCCGCGCACGCGGTTGCTGCATGTGACTCACCTGATTAACTTAACCGGTCAGGTTTTGCCGGTTCGTAAGATTTGCGATGCCGCGCATGCGCGTGGCATCGAGGTTGTGGTCGATGCCGCGCATTCCTTCGCCCATATTGATTACCAAATTTCCGATTTGGGCTGCGATTACCTCGGAACCAGTTTGCACAAGTGGCTCTGTTCTCCGCTGGGCATGGGTCTACTCTATGTGCGCCGGGATAAAATCTCCAAAGTCTGGCCGCTTTTTGGAGATACGCGCCGGGCCCCCGAGGATATTCGCAAGCTGGAAAAACTAGGTACCCGGCCCGAATCCGCGCACATCGGCGTGTTGGAGGCGATTCGGTTTCATCAAGCCATCGGATCCGCCCGTAAACAGGCGCGATTGCGGTATTTGCACGATAGTTGGGCAAACGAAGTTCGTGCCATGCCCAGAGTGCGTGTGCTGACCCCTGCGGAGTCGGCCCGGCACGGTGCGGTGGGTAACATCGCGATCGACGGGGTGGCCTCGCGCGAGCTCGCCGAGTATTGGATGAAGGAACACACGATTTTCACCGTCGGCATTGAGCATCCCGTGGTGCGCGGGGTGCGAGTGACTCCCGGAGTGCCTACGCCGCGTGCCCATGTGGAACGGTTTGTCGAAGCTGTCTCGGCTGCAGTGAAGCACTTCGCCTGAGGCTAAATTTCAGTTAGCTTCCCTGGTGATTGCACTCAGGGAACGGTTCCTCACGCCAACCCATGGTAAAGTGCCGTTTTTAGTTTTAAAAACTGGCGGAGAGGGAGGGATTCGAACCCTCGGTAGGTTTCCCTACACACGCTTTCCAAGCGAGCGCATTCGACCACTCTGCCACCTCTCCAGGTTGCTTAAACGACGCGGACCGCGAGGCCTTTGTCGTTGGACGAAGGGACAGAAAAGCGGGCTGCGCTGGCCAAGGTCAACGGTGAAAATCACTCGATTAACGATGCGTTGTTTTAAACAAAATTGTCTGCGCCGTGCATGGGAAATGTAGCTTGCTGCGTCCCGACCCTCCTGCTTCTTGTCACACCCTTTACGACCGCTTCCGATCAACTAACCCAACTACGCACATGGTAACTCCGAACACCGAGCTGACCTACAACACCAAGATCGAGGGCGATATTGTCGTCACCCGTGTGGACGCCGTGATCAACTGGCTGCGCTCAAATTCCGTCTGGCCCATGCCGATGGGGCTCGCCTGCTGTGCGATCGAACTCATGGCCAGCGCCTCCAGCCGTTTCGACATCGCGCGCTTCGGTTCCGAGGTGTTCCGGTTTTCCCCTCGCCAGGCCGACTGCATGATCGTGGCCGGCACAGTCACTTATAAAATGGCACCGCATGTCCGGCGTATTTACGACCAGATGGCGGAGCCGAAGTGGGTTATCGCCATGGGCGCCTGCGCTTCCTCGGGTGGCATGTATCGCAGCTATGCTACTTTGCAGGGCGTGGATAAAATCATCCCGGTCGATGTTTATATCTCGGGTTGTCCCCCGCGTCCCGAGGCGCTGCTCGACGCCTTGATCAAGCTGCAGGACAAGGTCACTCGCAACGGCGGCACCACCAAGCAATTGCTCTCGGCCTGATCGCCGCCGCCCTCACGCCCCCTCAACACCACTTCTTTTTCGCCTCCGCCCATGTCTGCTACCGCTACCGCCGGCCCCGCTTCCGAGTCAGAACTGCTCGCCGTGTTGCAAGGTGCTTTTCCCGCCGTCGCCGTTCGCCCGACCGGCGATCATCCGGCCTTCAAATTGCCGGTGGCCGAAGTTCCGGCCGCCTTGAAACTGCTGCGCTCGCAAAGCGGGTTTGATTTTCTCACCGACATCACGGCGGTGGATTGGGATGTCGAGGCGAGTCCGCGTTTTTCGGTGGTCTGGCATCTCTATTCCACCACCCGGCTGGGTTACGTGCGCATCGTCGCAGACTGCTTGAGCGACACCGAGCCGACGGCGCCCAGCGTGGTCGCCTTGTGGGCCGGAGCCAACTGGCACGAGCGCGAGACTTTCGATTTAATGGGTATCCGGTTTACGGATCACCCCGATTTGCGACGGATTTTGATGTGGGACGGTTATCCGTTTCACCCGTTGCGGAAGGATTTTCCCCTGGCCGGCATCGAGACGCCCCTGCCTGACCTTGAAGTCGGCGAAATCACCGGCGCGACCGTGAAACCCGCTCCGATGATGGGCGGGCCCTTCGTGGCCTCGACTGGCGAGATGAACCTCACCGAAGCCGAGCCCCGCGCCAAAGACGAGTCCTGGCACGAGCGTAGTGAGAAACCCGCCACGCTCTAAGCGACCAACGCCTCACGCTTTATATCGAATCACCTGTAGTTTTTTCTTTTCCGACATGCCCACCGATTACTCCTTCCCTGACAGCGCCGCGAAGACTGCGAATGCCGTCGAGGCTCCCGAGTTTCAGACCGAAAAAATGTCGCTCTCGATGGGCCCGTCTCATCCGTCTACCCACGGCGTGCTACGGCTTCAGCTGGAGTTGGACGGCGAGATCGTGACCCAGTGCGACCCGGTGCTGGGCTACCTGCATCGCGGCGACGAGAAGATCGCTGAGAACATGACCTATAATCAGTTCGTGCCCTATACGGACCGGTTGGATTATCTGGCGCCGCTGGCCAATAACGTCGCTTACGCGTGTGCGGTTGAGCGGCTGGCCAAGCTGGAGCTGCCGGAGCGCTGTCAGGCCATTCGCGTCTTGTGCTCCGAGATGGCGCGTGTTTCAGCGCATCTTCTCGGGTTGGGTGCTTACGGCATCGACGTCGGCGCGTGGGCCATTTTCCTCTACACGTTCACCGAGCGCGAGAAGCTGTATAAGCTCTTCGAAGAGCTCACCGGCGCACGTTTCACCACCAGTTATACCCGTATCGGGGGCGTCGCCCGTGATGTGCCCGAGGGCTGGACCGACCGCGTGGATGCCTTTTGCGATCAGTTTTTGCCGATTTTGGAGAACATCCTCAAGCTCCTCACCCGTAATAAAATCTTCATTGATCGTACCCAGGGAGTGGGCGTGATCACGAAGGAAGAGGCCATCGCCTATGGGCTTACCGGACCCAATCTGCGTGGCTCCGGCGTGGCCTTCGATCTGCGCAAGGATCGCCCCTACTCGGGGTATGAGCGTTATGAGTTCGATGTCGCCGTGGGCAGCACGGGCGATTGCTACGACCGCTACTTGGTGCGCGGCGAGGAGATGCGCCAGTCGATCCGCATCATTAAACAGGTGCTTAAGAACTTCCCCAAGGGCGACTGGTACGCGAAGGATGCCGTGCGCATCTTTGCTCCGCGCAAGGACAAGGTGCTCACCAGCATGGAGGAGTTGATCAATAACTTCATGATCACCACCGAGGGCCCGCAGATGCCTGCCGGAGAGGTTTATTTCGAGGCCGAAGTGCCCAAGGGCTCGCTCGGCTTCTTCATCGTGAGCAAGGGAGGCGGCGTTCCTTATCGTATGAAGATTCGCAGCCCCAGCTTCTCCAATCTCTCCATCCTGCCCAAGGTTTGCCAAGGCAACCTCGTCTCCGATGTCGTCTCCATCCTCGGCTCGCTCGACTTCGTGATGGGCGAGTGCGACCGCTGATCGTCCCGCACCGCCCGCC
The DNA here is from genome assembly GCA_027485045.1 of Opitutaceae bacterium. Taxonomy (GTDB): domain Bacteria; phylum Verrucomicrobiota; class Verrucomicrobiia; order Opitutales; family Opitutaceae; genus IMCC26134_A. The sequence continues at coordinate 18,694 of JAIXRU010000260.1, forward strand.
TACGCCGCCATTTTTAAAAAACCCAGCCCTTTCTCGTTCTCGTGAATCTCAAGCCCGAAACCTACCAGCGTATCGACGAGGTGATTACGCACTATCCGGTCAAACGCAGCGCCACTCTGCCGTTGCTGCATCTTATCCAGGAGGATGCCGGCTATATCTCCGAGGAGTCCCTTCTCTGGATCGCCACCAAACTGGAACTTGAGCCGATAAACGTACTCGAGGTGGTGACCTTTTACCCGATGTTCCGTCGCGCCCCCATCGGTCGCAGGCATATCAAGGTATGCCGCACCCTCTCGTGCGCTTTGCTGGGTGGCTACAAGACCTGCGAAACCTTTCAGGCGGAGTTTAAAACTTCGCTGGGCGCCACTTCGCCCTGTGGCGAGGTCACGGTTGATTTCGTCGAGTGTCTCGCCTCGTGCGGCACCGCGCCGGTGGTGTTGATCGACGAAGTGCTGCACGAAAAAGTGGACGCCACCAAGGCCAGGCAAATCAGCGCGCAGATCCGCGCCGAAGCCGCCGCCCGCTAACAAACTCTTTAACGAACACCCTCGCCATGCCCGCTCCCGCCCAGACCCGCGTCATTTTTAAACACATTGACGAGCCCGGCTACACCAACGACCTCGCGTGTTATGTGCGTCACGGAGGCTATGAGGTTTTAAAAAAATCCCTCCCGCGTCCGCCCGCCGACTTGATTGAGGAAGTGAAAAAGTCCGGTCTGCGCGGCCGTGGCGGCGCGGGTTTCCCCTGCGGTTTCAAGTGGTCGCTGGTGGACCGCAAGTCCGGCAAACCCATTTACCTGATCGTCAATGCCGACGAATCCGAGCCGGGCACCTTCAAAGACCGCTACATCATGCATCAGGATCCGCATCAGCTGATCGAGGGCACGATTCTGAGTTGCTTCGCGAATAACGTGAAGCAGGCCTACATCTATATCCGCGGCGAGATGCCCGAGGGGGCCCGCATCCTTGAAAAAGCCATCGCCGAGGCCCGCGCCGCCAACTTCGTCGGCCCCAATATTCTCGGCTCCGGCTACTCCTGCGAGATCTTCGTGCATCGTGGCGCCGGTGCCTACATCTGCGGCGAGGAAACCGGTCTGATCGAGTCCCTGGAAGGTAAACGCGCCAACCCGCGCATCAAGCCGCCCTATTTCCCCGCCGTGCTCGGGCTCTATCAATGCCCTACGATCGTGAACAACGTGGAGACCCTCTGTCACGTTAAGCACATCTGCGATCTCGGCGGCGAGGCCTACGCCAAGACCGGCACGCCCGGCAACACCGGCACCCGCATCTTCTGCGTTTCCGGTCACGTGCAACGCCCCGGTTACTACGAGTTCCCAGCCGGCACCATCACCATGGGCCAGTTGCTCAACGAAATCTGCGGCGGCCCGCTGCCCGGGCGCACGTTCAAGGCCGTTATCCCCGGCGGTTCTTCCGCCAAGGTCCTGCGTTTCGGCGAACGTTACAAAGGCAAGCGCAAGGTCGGCGCCGATATGGTGGATTACGACTGGGGAGTGGAGGACGTGCCGATGGATTTCGATTCTCTCGCGATGATCGGCTCCATGGGTGGCTCGGGCGGCGTGATCGTCATGGACGACTCGGTCAACATGGTCGAGGCCCTGGCCAATATCAACGCCTTCTACCAGCACGAGAGCTGCGGCCAATGTACGCCCTGCCGCGAGGGCTCGCTCTGGATGAAAAAAATCAGCTCCCGCATGGTCCATGGCCAGGCGCGCAAGGAAGATGCCGCCCTGCTCAAGAGCGTCGCCGACCAGATCCCCGGCCGCACCATTTGTGCCTTTGGCGAGGCCTGCTCCTGGCCCACGCAAAGCTTCCTCATCAAATTCAAGGACGAGTTTGAGACCTACGCCGAGGTTAAGAAAACCCTGCCCGCCGACCGCCTCGCCCTCGTCTGATTTTTGAAACCACTAATAGACACTAATCATCACTAATTCCCAAACCACGCTCTCCGTCATACCTGCATCTTTCTGCATTAGTGACTATTAGTGATAATTAGTGGTTAAAAACTCTTTTACTTCCCGCAATGATCGCCGCTCCCAAACCCGACCTCGTAACCGTTAACATCGACGGTGTGGACATCGCCGTGCCGAAGGGCACCAACGTCATCGAGGCCGCCAAGCAGCTCCAGAAGGACGTCCCGCACTACTGCTACCACCCCAAACTCACCGTCGCCGGCAACTGCCGCATGTGCATGGTCGAGATGGGCATGCCCGCCGTCGATCCGGCCACCAAAGCCCCCGTCATCGACCCCGCCACCGGCAAACAAAAGATCAACTGGATCCCGCGTCCCCAGATCGGCTGCGGCACCAGCGTCGCCCCCGGTATGCACATCAAAACGTCCTCGCCCATGGTGAAGGACGCCCGCGAGGGCGTGATGGAGTTCCTGCTCATTAACCACCCGCTCGATTGCCCCATTTGCGATCAGGCCGGTGAGTGCAAACTCCAGGAGCAGGCCACCGGTTACGGGCGCGGTTATTCCCGCTTCATCGAGGAGAAAAACGTCAAACCCAAGCGCACCCAGCTCGGTCCCCGCGTCACCCTCGACGACGAGCGCTGCATCCTCTGCTCCCGCTGCGTGCGTTTCTCCAAGGAAATCGCCAAGGACGACGTGCTCGGCTTCGTTGACCGCGGCAGCTATTCCACCCTTACCTGCCACCCCGGCAAGAAGTTGGAAAACAACTACTCGCTCAACACGGTGGACATCTGCCCGGTCGGCGCCCTCACCAGCACCGATTTCCGCTTCAAGATGCGCGTCTGGTTCCTCAAGCAGACCAACACCCTCGACATCGAATCCTCCGTCGGTGTGAACGCCGTAGTCTGGTCGCGCGAGGGCGTGATCTACCGCCTCACGCCGCGTCGTAACGACGAGGTTAACGACACCTGGATGTCTGACTCCGGACGCATGCTCTACAAGCAGGTCGCCGCCGTGGATCGCCTCTCCGCCATCACCGTCAA
>JAIXRU010000089.1 GCA_027485045.1 Opitutaceae bacterium
CCCCCGGCTGATTTGTCACCACCACACAGCGCAGCCCCCGCCGCCGCAAACGCGCCAGCGCCTCCCCCACCCCCGGCAGCAAGGTCAACGCCTCCGCCCGCGCCCCCGGACCGAGGTCCGGCGTCAACACCCCGTCGCGATCCAGCAACACCGTGCGCACCGGCCCCGGCGCGGCCCGCGCCGCCGCCGCCGCGTCACGCTCCTCCAAATACGCTTCCACCGCCGCCAGACGCTCCGGCGTGCCCATATCTTTTACGAAACCCTCCGGTTCCAACCCATGCGCCCGCACCGCCTTCCCCGCCGCGACCAACTTAGGGTAAACCTCCGCGCCGAAATCCGAAGCCCGCCCCTCCGGCACGAAGTCCAAAACCTCCCGCGCCAAAACCTGCACCGCCGCATTGGCCAGATTTGCATAACGCCTGCCCGGCTCACGCCCATGCACAAACTCCCGCACCCGCCCCGCCTCGTCCGCCACTAGCAAATCCGAATCCCACGGATGATCCGACGCCCGCGCCAGCAGCGTCGCCAGCGACCGTTCCCTCTCGTGCGCCGCCAACAAAGCCCGCGCATCGAAATCCAAAAATACGTCCCCGTAGGCCAACACAAACTGCTCGTCCAAACGCCCCGCCAGCGCCCGCACCGCCCCCGCCGTGCCCAGCGCCGCTGTCTCGATGTGCGTTTCGATTAACAACCCGTCCGCCCGCGCCCCGGAAAAATACTCCGCGATCACCTCGCCCTGATGCCCCGCAGCGAGGATAAACCGCTTCACCCCCGCCGCCGCCAAACCTTCGATAACATGGTCCAGCACCGGCCTTCCGCCCACCGGCAGCATCGGCTTAGGTACCGTCTTGGCCAACGCGCCCAGCCGGGTGCCCCGCCCGCCGCACAGAATCACCGCTTGTTGGATACGCATGCCGCTCAGCTCCCCGCCGTCCTCTCAAAACCCTCGCTCCGCGCCACCAGATAACGCGGACGCCGTCTCACCTCATCGTAAATTCGCCCGATATACTCGCCCAGAACCGCCGCCACCATCAGCTGTACCCCGGCCAGCAACAACACCAAGGCCGAGACCACCAGCCACCCCCACTCGACCTGCACCCCGCCGAGCGCCGCCACCGCCCCGCCTGCCACCACCAGCCCGCTCCCCGCCCCCGCCGCCAAGCCCGCCCACCAACTTACCTGCAAGGGCGCATGCGAAAAACAAAACAGCCCGTTAAACCCGATCCGCAGCGAACCGATCACCGGATAATGACTCTGGCCCGCCGCCCGTGCCGGCCGGTCAAAGGGTAACAGCTTTTGCCGGTAGCCCACCAGCGCCACCATGCCGCGTAGAAACCCATGCCGCTCCTCCAGCGCATTCACCGCATCCACCGCCCGCCGGCTCAAGAGCCGGAAGTCCCCCGTATTCTCCGGAATCGGCACCTCCCCGATCCGGCGCATCAAGCCATATGCGCACCGCGCCACCACCCGCCGCAACCACGGCTCGCCCGCACGGCTCCTCCGCTGCGCCAGCACCGCGTCGCAGCCCTCTTCGCGCCACGCCGCCACCATCGCCGGGATCAACTCCGGCGGATCCTGCAAATCAACATCCATCACCACCACCGCGTCACCCGCCGCCTGACGCAAGCCCGCCAAGGTCGCCATCGGCTGCCCCACCCGTCGGCTAAAGCGCAACAACTTCACCCGCCTGTCCTGCGCCCGGCCCGCCAAAATCACCTCTTCGGTATCGTCCCACGAGGGGTCGAGACAAAAAATCACCTCAAACTCCGCCGTGATCGCGCTTAAAATCGGTAAAACTCTACCCAAAAACCGCGGCACCGCTTCCTGCTCTTGAAAGACCGGAACGACGACAGATAGCAGCATGGGATTGGGCGGCGGATGTTCGTAATAAGAGTAAACTGCGCCGCGATGCCTAGTGCTATCCTCCACCTACCGGCAAAGCTTTTCCCTTCGCCCAAACCAACCGACCTCACCACCACGCAAATCCCTGCGCAAAAGTTTACACTTTTTTACCCCGCATCTGGCCCCATCGGGACTTTGGTCCCTTGAGAAACCCTTTTGTATTATGGTAAGCTAATGCTCGCCAAACCCCCTCCATTTCCCCGAAAGTCACTACGACCCGTTTTCCTTCCCATGTTCCACCTCCCCACCACTCCCAAGTCGCGCCGCAAGTCCGGCTTCTCCTTGGTGGAGGCGATGATGAGCATGGTCATTTTCTCCATGTGCTCGCTGGGCTTCTTTCAAGCCTTGCTCAAAGGCTACCAGCTCACCGCCTTGGCCCGGGTGCACGACAACGCCCGCGCCGCTCTGCGCGGCTATGTCGATCAATTCCAACGCCTGAGCATCCGTGTGCCCACCGCCGGCAACCCCGACCCCGGCGAACCCTTGGCCCTCTTCACCGTGACCGGATCGCCTACCGGCAACGGTCTACGCGGCTGGGGCCAAATATCCGATGCCCTTTATAACGAGGCCCAACCCTCCACGCTCTATATACAAATTGGCCCGCAAGACACCCCCATCAACGCCCAGATAACCCGCCAGGTTTCCTTCCTGGATCCGACCACCGGGGTGACGAGCAGCACTGACGGCCTCCTGGCCGCCGGCTACCTCCTGCAAGCGACCTTCACCATCACCTACACGACCCAAGGCCGCACCTACTCCAAGAGCATCACCACGATGCGTGCCGACGCATGAACGCTCCCCTGCCAGCTGCCAGCCGCCCGCTTTCCGCCCGAGCCATGACTCTGGTGGAAGTTCTCATGGGCATGGCCGTGGGCGTGCTCGTCCTGGGTGCCATCGCCAGCATGGTCGTGCTCAGCGCCAAATTTACCTATAAAACCCAACGCCTCGAAGAGGCCACCACCGGCCTGCGCTCCATTCAGGAACACCTCAGCCGCGAGCTCTCCGTTGCTGTCAGCCGCGTGCAAGTCGTCTCCGACCCTACCAATCCCAAAAACGTTCGCCCCCATTTTTACTACCAAGCACAAGTCCCCGCCCGTAGCACTTATTTCTCCGGCGCGGTCAACTCCGCCGCCCGTACCGGCAATTCGATCACCCTTCAAAGCGTGCCCGACGGCACCACGCCCGAAGTCGGCGATTTCTTCCTGCTCGACTCACCGGACCTAGGCACCGGCGTTCGGGTCGGCGCGGTAAGCGATAGCCGCTCTCCGGGCACCGACGGCCCGGTCACCATCAGCCTCGCCAGCTCCCTCCAATCCGCCACCCAAGGCACCCCCTCCGACGTCGCGAGCGGTGCCATCGGCACCCTGCAGCGCATCTCAGCCGCATCGCGCGGTCGCATGCTTAGCTACCGGGTCGCCATCGGCGCTCCCTCCAAGGTCCAGGCAGCCCTGCGCACCAGCAACACCATCACCCTTCTCGACGTCCCGCCGGGCGTAGTTCCCATGGTCGGCGACTTCGCCCTGATGGATGACCCCGACCTCGGCGGCGGCATCGTCATCTCCGGCGTCAGCGACGGCCGCTCCGCCGGAGCGACCGGAAATGTCACCCTCACCCTCGCTCAAACTATTGCCGCCGGCACCGTAGGCGCCGCCAACGACGTGGCCGATACCGTACGCGTCGAAATTCACCGCCAGCGCGCCTACCTCGTCGGCCGCTTAGCCGCCGGCGCGGCGACCACCTCACTCTACTACTGCGCCAATAGTACTTTTGAAGACGCGGACGGCGATTTTCGCGATGATAGCGGAGGCTATGTCGCCATGTCGGCCTCCGACCCAGATACCTATCAGTTACTTTCCGCCAATATCGACGCCGACTCCGTCTTCGTCTTTGCCCAAGAGCCCGCTGATCCCTCCGCCACCGAGGCCGCCCGCGCCTCGGGTGTATTCTGGGAGTTTACCTATCGCGTCGCCGCCGCCAACTCCAGCCTCACCGGCGTAGGGCCTCAGGACTTTTTCCTGACCAACTATGCCTCGGGCATCATTCTCCCAAAATCCGGCAACCCTCTAAGCCTAGGTGCCGTCGCAGCCCCGCCCACCACTTCGACCACCAGCTCGACCACCACATCCACGCTGGCCTCCACCACGCTCAATTCTTCAACCCTCAATTCTTCTACGACTCTCGTCTCTTCGACGACCCTCAAATCCTCCACCACCCTCCAGTCCTCCTCTACCCTGGTCTCTTCCTCGACCCTCAAATCGTCCACCACCCTCAAGACTTCCACTACCCTCAACTCCACCACCCCGAAGTCCACCACGCTTAAAACTACGCTCAAATCCTCCACCACCGCGAAGTCCACCACGCTCAAAACCACCCTCAACTCCACGACCCTTCAGTCTTCCACCACGCTTCAGTCCTCGTCCACCACCCTCGTCTCCTCCACCACACTCAACTCCTCCAGCACGCTTAGATCGTCCACCACCCTCAAATCGTCCACCACCCTGAATTCCTCGTCCACCACCCTCAATTCCTCCACGACGCTGAATTCGTCCACCACCCTCAAATCGTCCACCACCCTGAAGACCACGACGATTGCCTTCGACGGTTGAGCCGCCCTGCCCCTTCGACGGGCGGGACCTATCATGGACCGCCTGCTGCCCTTAGTTCCTAAACCTCCCGCCCTATCCCCGCCCCGGCGACTCAGAATTGCGATCCTATGAAAACCACCTCCCTCCGTGGCTTCTTGCTCCTGGCTATCCTCGGCCTGATAAGCTGCATCGCTATCGCCGCTCTCTCCCTGCTCGATTTGGGACTGACCACCTTAAAGTTATCCGCCCGTAACGAAATCCGCGCCTCCGCCCAAGCCGTCGCCGAAAGCGAACTCGAATACCTCTTTTTCTCGTTCAAACAGTCCGTAATCTCCGGCACCCTCGCCCAAGACATCCCCGAAGGACTCACCGCTATCGCCGACAACGCGGAAGCCCCCTCCACGGTAAGAGATGCCTTTCTCTTAGCGCATCGAAGCCCAGGTTGGATCATCAAA
>JAIXRU010000062.1 GCA_027485045.1 Opitutaceae bacterium
CAAATCGAACTCATGGTCTCGGAGAAACGCGCCCCCGCCTGGATGCTCGACTACTGCCTCTTCGCCGACGACCCCGACGAAGTCCTGCGCTTCTACCGCAAAACCCTGCAAGTGCTCTAGCCCAAGCACTACTCCGTTAAGTAGTGCTTGGGCGGGGTCGTCGCACCCCGCCGTTCGCAAACCCGGGTTAGTGCGCCATCGTGTGCCGCCCCCCCCTACCCGACTAATCCCATTCCCACCCCGCCCGTCCTACCGCGCCGCGGACGCCCACTTGGCCAGCGCACGCCCGGTCAGGCTGCGTTTCTCTTTTTCGATCCCCTCCCTCGGCCCCGCATAAACAATCTCTCCGCCCGCCGACCCACCACCCGGCCCGAGGTCGATCAACCAATCCGCGAGGTGAATCACATCCAGATTATGCTCGATCACGATCAGCGTGTTGCCCGCGTCGCGCAGCTTAAACAGCAGGTCCATCAAGTGCTGGATATCCACCCAGTGCAGGCCCGTCGTCGGCTCGTCCAGGATGTAGAGCGTATTCCCCTGCTGCCGCTTGCTCAGCTCCAAGGATAACTTTAACCGCTGCGCCTCGCCGCCCGAGAGCGTGGTCGCGCTCTGCCCCAGTTTTAAATACCCCAGCCCCACCGCCGAGAGCGTCTCCAGCCGGTCCATAATTTTGGGGATGTTTTTAAAAATCCCGATCGCGTCGCGCACCGTCATATCGAGCACATCGGAGATGGATTTGCCGTGAAACAGGATCTCCAGCGTCTCGCGGTTAAACCGCCGCCCCGCGCAGCTCGGACACGGCGCGTAGGCATCGGCCATGAATTGCATGTCGAGTTTGATCACCCCGTCGCCCGCGCAGCGTTCGCAGCGTCCGCCGCGCACGTTGAACGAAAACCGGCTCGCGGTGTAGCCGCGCACCTTGGCCAGCGGCACCATCGCGAAAAGCTCGCGCAAGGGATCCATAAGACCGGTGTAAGTCGCCGGATTCGAGCGCGGCGAACGTCCGATGGGCGACTGGTCCACCTGCACCAGTTTCTCGAACTCATCGAGGTTTTCCACGTGCCGGTGTTTGCCGGGCACCGACTTCGCGCCGTTGAGTTTACGCGCCGCCAACGCCGCCAGCACGTCGTTGACCAGCGTGCTTTTCCCCGAGCCCGACACCCCCGTGACCACCGTGAGTAGGCCGACCGGAAACCGTGCATCCACGCCCTTAAGGTTGTGATGCCGCGCCTCGCGCACGGTCAGAAACAGACCGTCGCCCGCCTTGGCTTTGGCGTCGCGGGTCACGCGCTGCTTGCGCGCCAGATAGGGACCGGTGCGGGTCTGGCGGGCCGGCGCGGCGATGAGTTCGGCCGGCGTGCCCTGAAACAGGATACGCCCGCCCTCGGTGCCGGCCTCGGGCCCGAGTTCGATGATCTCATCCGCGATGCGCATCGTGTCCTCGTCGTGCTCGACCACGATCACGGTGTTTCCCCGGTCGCGCAGCTCGGTCAGGGTGGCGAGCAGTTTTTCGTTATCCGCCGGGTGCAGGCCGATGCTCGGCTCGTCGAGCACGTAAATCACGCCCATCAAGCCCATGCCTAGCTGGGTGGCCAGCCGCACGCGTTGGGCCTCGCCGCCGGAGAGGGTGTCGTAATCGCGCTCGAGGGTCAGATAACCGAGCCCCGTCTCCAGCAGAAAACGCAGGCGCTGCTCGATGCCGGTCGCGATCTCGCGCACCGCCTCATGGGTCGAGGGCGTGGCGAGCAACTCCGCCGCGAACGCATGCGCGGCAGCCACGTCCAACCCAAAAAACTCCGCGATACCCCGCCCTTTCACCGTCACGGACGAGCTGCGCAGATTGAGCCGCCCGCCTTTGCAGGTGGGGCACCCGCCACTGACCATGAAGGTGCTCAGGCGGGCGCGGAAACCGTCGCTGTCGGTCTCGCGAAAACTCTCCTCCAAGTCGGCGATCACTCCGGCAAAGGGCTGGGCGCGGGCCTCGCGCATACGTTTCAGTTTAAAGGCAAACTGCCGCTCGCCCGCGCCGTAGAGAATGGCGTGGCGGGTCGACTCCGGAAGCTCCGCCCAGGGCGTTTCCGGATCGTAGGGCAACTGCTCGGCGAGCTGCTTGAGCAGGGCGTTGTGTTTGATGATCAGGTTTTTCCCGCCGATGCGCCACGGCTTGAGCGCCCCGCCCCGGATCGACTTGGTCGGGTCGGGCACCAGCAGTTCCGGCACGAAGCGCAGTTTCCGCCCCAGGCCCTCGCAATCCGGGCACGCGCCTTCGCGGTGGTTGAAGGAAAAATGCCGGGGTGTGAGTTTTTCGAATACATCGCCGCATACTTCGCAGGCCAGCGACTGCGAGAGCGTGAGTTCGCGCCAGGCGTCGGCGGGCGCGCCGGCCTTTTGCGCCAGCACCAGCACGCGATCCTTGCCTTCGCGAAACGCCAGTTCGAGCGAATCGGCCAGGCGCGAGCGTTGCTCCGCCACCGCCACCAGCCGGTCCACCACCACCTCGACCACGATCTCACGCGCTCCCTGGCCGTTGGGCACGAGGTGCGGGTCGTCGAGGTTCTTGATCTCGCCATCGAGCCGCACGCGTTGGAAACCGCGCTGGCGCAGGCGGGGCAGCTCGTCGCGCAGCACGCTGGGCCGGGCGGTGAGCGCAGGCGCGAGCAGCATGATGCGTTCCCCGGCGCAGGCCGTCAGCACGTGTTGCACGTTGTCATCAAGCGAGCGTTGCACGACGCGGCCGCCGTCCTTCGGGCAACGCTGCTCGCCGTGCAGGGCCCAGAGCAGGCGCGCGTAATCGGCGATTTCCGTAACCGTGGCGATGGTCGAGCGGGGCGAGCCGTTGCCCGTGCGTTGCTCGATCGCGAGCACCGGGGAAAGCCCGTGGATAAAGTCCACGTCGGGTCGCTTGAGTTGTTCCAGCACCTGGCGCGCCTGGGTGGAGAGCGACTCCATGTATTTCCGGTAGCCCTCGGCGTAGAGGGTGTCGAAGGCCAGCGAGGATTTGCCCGAACCGGACGGGCCGGTGATTACGATCAACTTCCCGCGCGGCAGCTTCACCTCCAGGTTTTTGAGGTTATGCTCACGGGCGCCTTTGATGTGAATGTGCGTGGCGGGCTGCATGAAAGAGCCCACAGCCTATGCATCCGGGGCTGCGCGCAAACACTCTCGCCGCAAAGCGCGGGAAAAACTTTCCTCGCGCCGCGCGCCCGGGATGCGTTTTTTATGAGCACTTATGGCCGACGCACCCGAAACCGACCCCGCCTCGCCACTGCTTTCCCCGGCGCAACGCCGCATCGCCGGCTTCGCCATCGGGCTCTTCGCCAGCATTGCCGCCGGCTCCTTGCTGGCGGGTCTGGCCCTGCTGGGGGTTTTCCTGCTCGGGGTTTTCTCGGGTGTGCTCTGGCCGCTGGTCAGCGCCGGCATCATGGCGCTGGTTCTTATGCCTCTGGTGCACCTGCTCGAGAGCCGTCTGCGCGTCGGACGGGTATCCGCCGTGGTCACCATCTACGGCGCTTTCCTGCTGGCCGCCACCGGCCTGGTGGTGACGGTGGTGCCGCCGGCAGTTTCCCAATTGCTCGATTTTATCTCCTTCCTGCCCGCACTCTGGGAGCGCGCGCTGGGCTACGGACGCGATCACTACCCGCAATGGGTTGAAGCCGCCCAGCGCTACCTCGCCAATCCGACGATCAAACAGGCGGTGGATAATCTCGTGGGCGAGGCTCGCGGTCTGGTCGCCCACGCCGTTCCCTCACTCAAGGCCGCAGGCTCGGGCGCCCTCAGCATTTTCGGCTTTTTCACCAGTCTGGCCATCATCCCGATTTATCTGTTTTTCTTCCTCCTTTCGAGCGGCGACCCGACCAAAAACCTCGGCGATCAACTCTCCTTCCTTAAACCCGGTCTGCGCGACGATCTGGTCTTTCTGGTGCGCGAGTTCATCACCATCGTGGTCTCCTTTTTCCGCGGTCAGCTCATCATCGGTTTGATCATGGGAGTGATGCTTGCGCTGGGTTTCACCATCATCGGGCTGAAGTTCGGGCTCTTCATCGGTCTCATGCTGGGCATCCTCAACATCGTGCCCTACCTGGGCACGATCATCGGCCTCAGTGTCGCGCTCCCGCTCGCGTTCTTACAGCCCACCGGCGGAGTTCAACTCGTGGGCTTGGTGCTGCTGGTTTTCATCCTCGTGCAAAACATCGAGGGTTGGTACCTCACCCCCAAGATCATGGGTGAGCGCACCGGCCTGCACCCGGTCACGATCATCGTGGCGATTTTCTTCTGGGGCACCGCGCTGGGCGGCATCCTGGGCATGATTCTGGCCATCCCACTCACGGCGTTTTTCGTGACCGCCTGGCGCTTGGTGAAACGCAAATACCTGAGCGTGTTATCCGGCCACATGCCTGACTCGCTCGGCTAGACGCGGCCAGGCGATGCCGTCGTGTCTTGGGAAATACAACTTCGTCACGGCCTTTATCTGCCGCAAATCGACTGGTGGCTCGACGCCCGCCACAAGGTCGCGCGCTCCTTTGTCTCCCACGCCCACTTCGATCACATGGCGGCGCACCGCGAGGTGTTGCTCACTCCCGGCACCGCCGCGTTGATGCGCGCCCGCCTGCCGGATCGCTCGGGAAAACGCATCGAAGACCTGCGCCCCTTCGACACCCGCGCCCCCCTCTCCACGGAGTGCCCCGAGGTCACGGTCTCGCTCCACCCCGCCGGCCACATCCACGGCTCGGCCATGCTCCGGCTGGAGCATCCCGCGCACGGCAGCCTGCTCTACACCGGAGATTTTAAACTTCGCCCCGGTCGCTCCGCCGAGCTTTGCCAACCTCCCCGCGCCGACCTCGTGATTATGGAGACGACCTACGGCCGCCCGCGCTACACCCTGCCGCCCACCGACGAAGTGCTGGCGGACGTCATCACGTTTTGCCGCGACTCGATCGCCTCGGGCTACACGCCCGTGCTCTACGGCTACAGCCTGGGCAAAAGCCAGGAAATCCTGCACTCGCTGGCGGGAGCCGAGTTGCCGGTGATGCTCCACCCGCAAGCCCTGAAACTCACCCGCGTTTACGAAGCGCTTGGGCTTAGTTTCCCGCCCTACTCGGCCTTCGCCGCCGAGTCCTGCGCCGGCCACGTCGTGGTCTGTTCACCGCAAGCGGCCACCTCCGGCTGGATCGACCAAATCCCCAAGCGCCGCACCGCCGCGCTCACCGGTTGGGCGCTCGATCCGGGCGCGCGTTTCCGTTACCAGTGTGATGTGGTTTTCCCACTCTCCGACCACGCCGACTACCCCGACCTGCTGCGCTTCGTCGAGCTCACCCAACCCAAACGGGTGCTCACCCTGCACGGCTTCGCGGCCGACTTCGCCCGCGACCTGCGCGCCCGCGGCATCGAGGCCTGGGCTTTGGGACAGGACAACCAGCTCGAGTTCGCACTCTCGTAAACGCTCACGAGCCAAACGCCCTGACCATCGAGCTCAGGCGGCTCAATTCCTCACGCGTCTCCGTCATACAGTTATCGGGTGCATTGGCCGTCAAACCCGCCTCTCGCAAAACCGCCTCATCCTGTGACCAAAATTGTTTCTCCCCCGCCAGGCCCTTGCCCAACTGATCCGCCACCCAGCTCGCCACGTGCAACATCGCGGCCCAGCGGCTCGGCCGCGCCGCACCCACCGGCTGCACATGCTGTTTCATCGCCAGACAAAGCGGCGAAGCAAAACCCCACTCGGCCAGCAGAAACGCCGAGGTCTCCGCGTTGGTGAGCCCGAAATGCGTCCGCTCCCAGGCCATCACGGCAGCGGCCGGAGCCGTATCCGGCGGCATTGGGGCGATCACCGCGCCCACCGTCATCGCCATGCGCTGCAAGGCCACCCGCCCCACCGGTCGCAGCAAACCCAGGGTATAGGCCTGCCGTTCCTCTTCGCCCGCGTTGCGTGCGAGCTGGGCCATGGCCAACGCAGTCGCCAGCGAGTTCTGCCACATCATGTCGCCCTGTTGTCGATACAAGGGCAGCGCCGCCGAAAACAACTGCCCGGTCACCGTCATGCCCACGATCTTGTTCACCTCGCGCAGCCCCACCCGGTTGATCGCATCGTGCACCGACTCCACCGGCTCGCCCCGCCGATAGACCACGCTGTTACTCAAGCGCACCACGCTCGAAGCCAGCCCGGCATCCATGCGCACCAGATCCACGATCTCGTTTAGATTGGGACTGGGTTTCTGCAGCATCGTCTGCAAACACGCGAAAATCCTGGCCGACGAGGGCATCGTCTTGGCCACCTGCTTGATCGTTTCCGGAGTTACCAAACTTAGCTTCATAATTTTACCCGCAGCTATCGGCTCCCAAACGCATAAAATGAACCGGTTTGGCGCAAATTCCCCAAGTTTCTCGTCCGCGGCCGTAAGAATAAAAAAAAACACCCCTCCCTCAGGCACTAAATCACCGTCGAACAGGCAGAAACCGTTTTTTGCACTTAATCTAAGACGAAATGCGCCGATTAGCGGTAACACGCATTACGCTGCGCCTCTCCCTCGCCCCGACCTGCGCCCCTCTACGTCCCCTCGCCTCCAAAACCCTGCTATGTCCGCCACCACGCAACTCCTTACCTTTCAAACTCAAGGTCGTTGGTACGCCTGCGATCTGCTCTGGGTCAGGGAAATCCTCCGCCAACCCGCACTCACCCCCGTGGATCGCGCCCCGCCCGTGGTTCGCGGCCTCATTCACTTGCGCGGACAAATCCTCACCGCCCTCGATCTGGACCACCGCCTCGGCCTGAAACCCAAAACCGACACCGGCGGCACCCGCTGCATCGTTTTTAAAACCGCCGCCGAACTTGCCCGCCTGGCCCATCCCCCCGCCGACGCCGAACAAGCCTCCCAAGACCTGCTCGGCCTGATCGTCGATGCCGTCGGCGACATCCTGCCTCGCCCCGACACCGTTCTCGCCCCGCCGCCAGAAACCCTCTCCGGCCTGGATCATACCTGCATCGCCGGCGTCGTGCCCCGCGCCGAAGGCCTCGTCACTCTCCTCCACGTCGGCGCCGTGCTCTCCGCCCCAGCCAATACCAACGTCTAAATTTTCCACCCTCCTCCTCCCATGCAAACCACCTTCGTAAACTACGCTCTCCGCGTCACCTTCAACGGCGACCTGCTCTCCACCAATGTCGCCGCCCTGCGCACCGAGCTCCTCACCCAGCTCGATACCCAAACCGCCGCCACCACCGTCATCGCCGACCTCGCCAACTGCAAGGTCGTCGATTCCCAAGGGCTGAACCTGCTCATCGCCCTCCTGCGCGAGAGCGAACGCCGTAAACTTTTGTTCCTCGTGGAGAACCCCCAGCCCGAGATCCGCCGTATGTTCACCCTTCTCAATCTCAACACCCGCTTCGGTCTCGTCACCTCCGCCTAAACATGAGCACCGAAGAAAACGAGATGCTCGGCCTCTTTGTCCAAGAGGCGAGCGAGCACCTCGAAACCCTCGAAACCGACCTCGTTGCCCTGGAAGCCCGCCCCAGCGACGCCGAACTCCTCAACCGCCTCTTCCGCGCCATCCACAGCGTCAAAGGCACCGCCGGCTTCTTTGGCCTCACCGCCATCACCGACCTCGCCCACGTCATGGAGAGCGTCATGGCCCTGCTGCGCGACGGCCGCATGCACGCCACCCCCGACCTGATCAACCTCTTCCTCTCCGGCACCGACAAGCTCAAGGCCATGGTCGCCGCCCCCGAGCAATCCACCTCGATCAACACTTCCGCCGAACGCACCGCCCTGCACGCCCTGCTCACCCACGAGCCCCCTGCGCGCCCCGTGGTAAACGACGCCCCAACCCTCCCCCTCTACCTCAGCTCCTTCCGCATCGATCCCGAACTCGTTCGCGGTGCCCTCCGCCACGGCCACCACATCTATGTCCTCCAGGTTCGCCTGCACGCCGATATCGAAGCCCACGGCCAGACCATTCTCCACTATCTCCGCGAGGTCGAATCCCTCGGCACCCTGATCGACACCGCCACCGACCTCGGCGAAGTCTCCGGCCTCTCCGACAGCCTCACCGCCGAAATCATTTGCTCCCTGCTCTTTGCCACCGCCATGGAGCCCGACTTGCTCCTCGCCGCCTTTAACCTGCCGGAAAGCCAGCTCATCAAGACTCCGGAGGAAGTTTTCAAAAACTGGCTCCTCACCCAGCCGGCCTTGGCCCCCGCCGCCGCCGTCGCAGTCGCCGTTCAACCCGCCACCCCCGCACGCGTCCCCGCCCCCGCACCGACCACCGCCCTCACCCCTCCCCCGCCTGTAACGCTCGCCCCCTCCCCTGCCCACCCTCCGGCCCACCCGCCCGAGCACGCCCCCTCCGGCACCGCCCAGGCCATCCCCAACGCCCCCCGCGCCAAGACCGAGGAAACCGTCCGCATCTCCGTCTCCCTTCTCGATGCCCTCATGAACCTCGCCGGCGAGATGGTCCTCGGCCGCAACCAACTCCTCCGCATCGCCGCCTCGAGCCGCGACTCCGCCGCCCACCCCGGCCAGGAAGGCCTCGCCGGCATCGTCCAGGGCATCAGCGGCATCACCTCCGACCTCCAGCGCACCATCATGCGCGCCCGCCTCCAACCCGTCGGCGGTCTCTTCGGCAAATTCAACCGCATCATCCGCGACCTCGGCCAGAAACTCGGCAAAGACATCCACCTCGAAACCGTCGGCGACGACGTCGAGCTCGACCGCGCCCTCATCGAGGGACTCTCCGATCCCCTCACCCACCTTATCCGCAACTCCGCCGACCACGGCATCGAGCCCGGCGACGAACGCCAGCGCGCCGGCAAATCCCCCACCGGCCGCGTCCGCATCTCCGCCGCCCACCTCGCCGGCCGCGTCCAGATCGAGGTCCGCGACGACGGCCGCGGCCTCAACCCCGCCAAACTCAAGGCCAAGGCCATCGAAAAAGGCCTCATCACCCCCGAGCAATCCGCCCGCCTCAGCGACACCGAGGCCTGGCAACTCATCTTCGCCCCCGGCTTCTCCACCGCCGCCGTCGTCAGCGACGTGTCCGGCCGCGGCGTCGGCATGGACGTGGTCAAAACCAACATCGAACGCCTCGGCGGCCGCGTCGAGATCAGCTCCGTCCTCGGCCAGGGCACCGCCATCATCATCCGCCTCCCCCTTACCCTCGCCATCATCCCCGCCCTCATCGTCGGCTGCGGCACCCGCCGCTTCGCCGTCCCCCAGCTCAACCTCGACGAAATCGTGCGCCCCGGCCCCGACCGCCCCCTGGAAAATTTCGGCGGCTCCCGCATCATCCGCCTGCGCGAGGAACTCCTGCCCGTCCTCAACCTCTCCACCCTGCTCGGCCTCCCCGATCACGCCACCGCCGACAATCCCGGTTACGTGCTCATCCTCAAACTCGACGACCGCCGCTTCGGCCTCCAGGTCGAGGAAATCAACGACACCGAGGAAATCGTGGTCAAACCCCTCGGCCGCCACCTCCAAAACACCTCCTTCTACTCCGGCGCCACCCTCCTCGGCCAGGGCGAGATCGCCCTCATCCTCGACCTCGCCGGCCTCGCCCACGGCCGCCTCCCCGCCGAGACCCACGCCCGCCAGATTACGCAGGAAGCCACCGCCACCGACTCCGAACGCGTGCTCCTCTTCCGCGACGGCACCCCCGAGACCTTCGCCCTCCACATCGCCAACATCGGCCGCATCGAACGTATCGCCAGCTCCCGTATCGAGCGCATCGGCGGCCAGGATTACCTCCGCCAGAAAAACGGCCCCACCCTCCGCCTCCTCCGCATTCAGGACAAACTCCCAGTCACCCCGGCCGGCCCCCTGCCCGACGAAATCCACATCATCGTCCCCCGCCTCGTCCACCACCCCATCGCCCTTATCGTCGAGACCATCCTCGACGCCACCGATCTGCCCACCACCGCCCTGGACCGCACCTCCCTGGCCGCCCCCGGCATCCTCGGCACCGCCTCCCTCCAGCAACGACTCACCATCCTTCTCGATCTCTACGGCCTCGTCCGGCTCAACGGCCTCGACGCCACCCCCACCCTCGCCGCCAACAGCCTCTCTTCCCTCCGTATCCTCCTCGCCGAAGACACCGCCTTCTTCCGCGAAGCCGTCCGCCGCGGCCTGCACGACCTCGTCGGCACCCTCGATATCGTCAACGACGGCGAGGAAGCCTGGCAGCGCCTGCAAACCACCGCCTACGACGTGCTCATCACCGACCTCGAAATGCCGCGCCTCAACGGCTTCGAACTCACCACCCGCATCCGGGCCGACGCCCGCCTGAAAACCCTGCCCGTCATCGCCCTCTCCGCCCGCGACAACGAAGACTTCCACACCCGCGCTGAAAAAGCCGGCATCACCCATTACGAAACCAAACTCGACCGCGAACGCCTCTGCAAGGCCCTCACCCGCGTCCTCAGCCTGGCCGTGTAAAAAATTGTAGGGCGGGGTCGCCGCACCCCGCCGCTCCGTCCCTTTCCAGCTCTACTAGCTTACTAGC
>JAIXRU010000066.1 GCA_027485045.1 Opitutaceae bacterium
CATGTGGATGCAGGCGAAGATTACGAACGTGCGGCGGTGCGTGAACTGGGGGAAGAGATTGGGGTGAAAGGGGTCGGCACCGAGGTGCTGACGCCTTGGTTGAGGCTGGAGGCGCGGCGTGAGACGGGCATGGAGTTTGTCTGGGTTTATCGGGTGGCGCATGAAGGCCCGTTTCAGTTGCACCCGGCCGAAATCATGTACGGGGCATGGTTTGACCGCGAGGAATTGACCAAGGCGATTCGCGAGCGGCCGAAGGATTTTGCGGGTTCGTTTCGCTATATCTGGACTCAGCTCCCTTGGTAGTCGGTCGCAGGGGCACGACGCCGAATCAGTCTTTGGTAGGCGGGGCAGGCAGGTCGCGGGCGCGCTTCAGGTGGGCTCCGCGCTTGAGGGGTTTGGGGGTGCCGGTGTCTTCTGCAGCGGCCCGCAGACGTTTGAGTTCGTCGAACTGCTTGGGAGACATCAAGCGTCGGGGGACGCGTTTGGCGGCTTCATCCATCAGGCGGTCCCAGAGTTCGCTGGTTATCGGCTCCAAAGGCTCCCAAGCCGTGTGGTGGCCTTGGTGGCGTTGCCACGTGACGGTGCCGCCGTGAAACACGACCCAAACCTGGTATTTACCTTGTTCCGCGTCGCGGACCCACCAGCCAAATTCCATTGCCATAGGACACAGGGTAAAGCCTGCAGAGGTGTCCGGTGCCAGCGCAAAGCAGACTGCGTTGCTTCCAGCTTGCGAGCGGGGTGCGTTGGCGTCGGCATTTGGCATGCAAAGTTTAGGTTACTTCTTTCGATTAGGGATGGGACTGCTTGGGCTGGGAGTGAGCGCGATTTCAAGCAGGGCGGATCTGGCCGATGATTTAGCCCGGATCGCCACCGAAGCTTCCGGGGGTGCGAAGGCAATCCAGTCCTTAGCTAGTTGGCGCGCGGTGGGAGAGACGCGGATCGGCGAGCGGTCGATTCCTTTTATTCTGTATGTGGCGCGACCGCGATCGGTTCGAATCGAGACGGTGGGTGAAATGGGTTCGCTGGTGCGGGCTTTTGACGGGGTGCATGTTCCCTGGAAAAAAACCGCTGCGCTTAAGCCGCCCTTGCGGCTGGGACCCGAGGAGGAGCGTTTGTTTGTGCAAGAGGCGGAGTTTGATCCCCCCTTTTTCAACTACAGAGCGCGCCGGATAAGTTTGGACTACGCGGGGGAAACCGTGATCAGCGGCAGGAATTTCCAGACCATCTTGGCCACGCTAAACTTCAGCGAAGTGACCAAACTGTATCTTGATGATAAAACGCATCTGCTAATTTTGCGGGAGGTCCTCAGGAAGCAGGAAGGGCGCGAGGTGCGCATGGTCACGCTTTATAGTGATTACCGTTCCGTGGCAGGGGTGTTCTTGCCCCATCGTATACGGGTGGAGGCGGAGGGGCGCTTGATGCACGAAACCGTGATCGAAAGCTACGATGCGAATCCAGAAATCCCGGAAGGGTTTTTCTCACCGCCGGTCGATAACTGGTCGAAATGGTGACGATGCCTGCTGGCGACTTGCCAGCGGCAGCGTGTCGCAGTGAGCTGGGCGATTTATGGCACTCTTTGGCTCCCTTTCCACGGTTCAGTCCCAGTTGGCCGCATCGCCGGCTTTTGAGCTGGCATTCGCTTATGTTGGGCGATGTCTCTCCCCCGGTTCGGTCGAGGCGGCGCGTATTGCCGCAGTGCCGCTGGGCGCGACCGAGCGAGTTGAGCTTGGAGCCGGTGTTTTCGCATTGGAACAGGCCTATGACTGCAAGCCAGCGGACGAAGGCCGTTGGGAATCCCACGAAAAGTATATCGACATCCAGGTGTTGGTCGCTGGACGTGAATTGATGCGGGTGATCGATGTTAACCAGCTTACGCTGAGCGAGGATTTGCGCAGCGAGCGGGACTTGATGTTTTACGCGTCTCAGGAGGGGGGCTCGACTTTGCGGGTGCTGGCGGGCGAGCTGGCGGTTTTTTTTCCGGCTGATGGCCACATGCCTTCCCTGGCGGACGGAGCCGTGGCGGTGGCGCGCAAGACGGTCGTTAAGGTCCCGCTGAAGAGCCACGCGTGAACTATCGTCATCGTTATCATGCGGCGAATTTCGCCGACGTGCTCAAGCACGCTACGTTGCTAAAGCTGATCGCCGGTCTGCAGACCAAGGAGAAGGGGTTTTTGTATCTCGACACCCATGCGGGGAGAGGCGGCTACGACTTGACCGAGGCGGCCAGCGGCACCTCACGCGAGCGTGAAGCGGAGTGGCCCAAGGGACTGGGCCGTATTTGGGGACGGCATGATTTACCGCCTGAGTTGACTGTTTATGTGGAGGCAGTGCGTGCTTTTGATAAATCCACTCGAACGGACAAGGGTGGCGAGTTGAGAGAGGCCGTGGAGCTGGCGTCCGGGTTGCCTCAGTTTTACCCGGGGTCGCCTTGGTTGGCGCAGGCTGTCTTGCGCCCGCAGGATAGGGCCGTGTTTTGTGAGCGCCAGCCGGATGAAGCAAAGGCGCTGGAAGATAGCTTTCGCGGATTACGACGATGCTCCATTCAGGCGATGGACGGATACACGGCGGTGCGAGCGATCTTGCCCCCTCCAGAGCGACGGGCGCTGGTTTTGATCGATCCGCCGTTTGAGGCGGCGGACGAATGGACATCGGTGATTACAGCCCTGCGCGAGGGTTTGGCGCGGCTTCCAGGCGGAACCTTTGCGGTTTGGTATCCACTCACCGCGCGGGCACGGGTGGACGCATTTTACCGTCAACTGCTTTCACTACCGAAGTTACCCCCCTGTTATACCGTTGAGCTTTTAATCGCGGGCGACGGCGCGGGGTTAAAGGTCTGGGGCTGCGGTTTACTGGTCATTAATCCACCCTGGGGAAGTGCCCGGCCGCTAGATACCATGGCGAGGTGGCTGGGTCCCGCGCTGGCGCAGGGGGAGGGGGCGACGGGAGGGGTGCACTGGCTGGTTCCGGAAGCGTGATTCTTTTCTGTAAATATAAGTGCAATTACGTAGGTTGGCCTTGCGCTGGCCGAAGTCGCGCTCTTACTGCCGTATCCCGCTCCGGGTAGATACCGATGCCTAAAGTTCAAAAATCCGCAGTTTTTTCACCTGTCATCCGAGTGGTGATGATTGAAGATGATCCCGTCTATCGCCTGTTTTTACAGCAAGTTTTAAAGAAGATCGACGGGGTTGTCTTGGTCGGGGAATTCGAAACGGGCAAGGACGGTATTGAGGCCTGTATTAAACTTAAACCCAATGCCCTGTTATTGGATTTGCACCTGCCTGATCACCAAGGCGTGGAGGTGGTGCGCGCACTTCGGCCAACCCTGCCGGATATGATCGTTATGCTCATGACTGCCCACCCCAGAGGGGATTTGCCGAGGGAGTTGCTTAAGCTTGGGGTGCAGGGGTTTGGCGATAAAACTTCCGATTCGCTAGAACTGGCCAAAACCATACGCAGTGTTTTGGCCGGAGGCCTGAGTTACACGAGCATCGCTGGCTTGGCTAAGCCAGCTGCCGACCCCGTTGTGGTGCTCCCTGGTGATGCGCAGAATGTAAAAGCGGATGCACTCACGAAACGTGAACTCGAAATCGCAGCACTGGTCTCGTCCGCGCTTTCATCCAAAGAGGTGGCGGCAAAACTCGGACTAAGCACCCGTACCGTTGAAAAGCACCGGGCCAACATCCACGCCAAGTTGGGGGTCCGTGACGTGGTGGGCCTGACCCGGTGGTGCATGTTTCACGGCTTGGTGAAGTGAGTTTTTGGCACAACTCACCGGCGTGAACGCCTGCATGCCGTGAAAGGCAATGCAGGGTGAAGGCTGAACAGTCGCAGCTTCAGGAGCTGTCTTCAAAATACCCCGATGCTCTGCTTGCGCCCTGTGGGCGAGAGGGAAACCAAGCTGGGCCGGCGTTGCCATCGGCGGCATGGCCCGCTGGGCCACCTCCGCCTCGGTCGCCTTGGCCGAGCTTGGTTTCCCTCTCACGAAGCATCGGTTTATTATGAAGACAGCTCCTAAGCCGCAGCCGCTAGAACGGAAGAACGCCTGGGGATGCGCACACTCAAAATACCTTCGTCGAGCGCAGCAGTGAGGGTGGAGTAGTCGAGGTCGCGGCCGAGGCGCAGGCGGAGTTCGTAGTCAAGCTGGACACTTTCCAAATTGGCGGCGGCGAAGTTGACCCTGACGGTGTGGGTCTTGCGCCCGACCACGACAAGGTCAGGTCCGCGAACCACTATTTCGACTCCGGCGGCGTCTACGCCGGGCAGGAAAACGGTTAGTTCAACGTGGTCGCCGTGGGGCTGGCAATCGTAGTGCGGGCTGCGGGTCTCTCCGTTTGCAGCGGGTTTAAAGTGGTCTGAACGACGACTGCTCGCGAGCGAAGGCGGTAGGATCGTATTCATAAGTTATTGGAAGGTAGTATTTAGAAAATGAAATTAGCTATAACGTGGCAATGAAAGCTATCAACGGGAGCTTGCTGTCTCCGCTTCTGATACGAGTGTGACCTTTGGCGAACCGTTTGGTTCGGACTTAAACTCGGCGGTGCGGACAACACGGTTGGTTTTGCTTATGCCAACATTGATGCTCGCCCTTGATCTGGCCGTGAACGCATTGCTCGGACTTCACGGAGGAAGTGCCGGCGGAGCGAAGGGCGAGAATGAAGGTGTAGGGCGTCATGTGAGTTGTGTGTAGTCAACGTTGGCTAATGCATCACCCGTGCCAAGCGCGCACGCGTTTGCGCAGGTGAAGATTGAGTGTCGGCCGATAACTCGTCCACGGGTTGAGGTGGTTTCCGCGTTGGACAAGCGGCGCGGGGTGTTGCTCCGTGTTCACCTCATGTCTGACTTTCTTCCCAGTGATTCGCATTCATCCGGTCTCGAGGTGCGGACTCGCTACGTGCGCGAGCGCAACGTGCTCGTGGCTCAGGCCGTGTTGAGCGAGCTCTATGTCGATTACTACCTGCACCTCGGCGAGAATAAGCTAAAACCCGATCCGGCGCATGACGCGGTCTTTAAACGTGCCCTGGCCTTCTTCGTCCTGCATTGCGCTTCGCGTCCTCAAAATGAGATTACGGCGTGGACCATCAATCTTCAGGAACCCCGGGTGAATTTGTTTCTCACCGGTAACAACAACATCGGGGCGATCACGGGCAGGATTTTTGCGGAGAACGTGAAGGAGTTTCCGGAGAACTTGTTTTACTCCGACGTCATCCGAGGTGCGGAGCCCAAACGCCGCAGTGTGGTGCCCTTTTCCAGTGCCGATCCGGCGGTGGGAGCGGAGGAATTTTATACCCGAAGCGAGCAGCGTCCGGTGCGTTTTTTTCAGCTTGTCGACGAGGAGTTCGCATTGGTGACGGAGCATCCCGATTGTGATCGGACCTGGTTTGGCGCGCTGG
>JAIXRU010000144.1 GCA_027485045.1 Opitutaceae bacterium
CCTCCTCCATCGCCGCCGCCGTGGAACAGCAGTCCGCCACCACCTCCGAGATCGTCGGCACGATTCACAACGTCTCCACCGCCACCGGCACGCTGTCTAGGAACGTCCAGCAAACCTCCGACGGTGCCGCCGAGGTCGCCCGCAACATCTCCGGCGTCTCCGAAGCCGCCGCCGAGGGAGCCAAAGGTGCTACCCGCATAAGCACTTCCGCCACCGAGCTCAACGCCCTCTCCGCCACCCTCGGCCAGCTCGTCGCCAAATTCAAAGTGTAGCCCCCGTCCGCACTTCCCCCGTTGGAGTCCCGCCTTCAGGCGGTCCGATGCCCGATCCCCGACCATCAATCCCATCCGTCCCCGTATTTTTCTATCGGATACTCTCTCCAATGCCTCAAGGCCTCTTCGATTCCGACGCTGGCAAGGTATTCTGTCGCGCTTGACCACGGCCAGTCCTGCCACCGGCTCACGTGTCCGTGCCTGACCGGATTGTGATGCACGTAGTTAAGGCTCGCGCAAAAATGCCTTTCGGATTTCTGCCGCGTTTCCGTCGAACCGTGAAACACCTTCCTCCCCGCACAGCCCTCCTCGCGATTCCAATTCAAAGAGAGTCGACCGTGCATACGACCAAGCTCTCGTCTCAGTTCCCCGATACGATCGCACCTCAGCAAAACATGGTAGTGATTAGGCAGCACGGCATGGGCGAAAACTTCCGCTCCAAAGCCATCCAGCGCGGCCAGCAGCGCGGCTTCAAACGCGTCCATCCGTTGGTTTGAGTGCCCGATGATCGGTTGGTGTTCGAAACACGCGGCGGTGATGAGATAGCGCGCCTCGCCCAAGTCCCAGACTGGTGGTCGCCGCCAAGATCCGCCTCTCGCCACCCGTATGCGCAACACGCACTCGCGCTCTGCGTCAGACATTTTGCGCCAAGCATACATGATGATAAAAACGCGAAAAATCCTCCCTCTGCGCAAGCCTCCACCGCTTCCCCCGTTGGAGTCCCGCCTTCAGGCGGTCCGATGCTTTTCGCGCGGCACCACCAACCCCAAACCCCGGCTGAAGCCGGAACTCCAACGCCAAGCTCCACGCCCACGCTACCCCCGCACACTCCCCCCGTTGGAGTCCCGCCTTCAGGCGGTCCGATGCTTGTCTCCCGCCGCCTCAACCCAAGCCCCGGCTAAAGCCGTTCACGGTTAAGGGACAGGTTACCTCCGTTTGCCGGTTAACTCCGTTTGCAGTGATGTGGCTGGATTGATCGCCGCCCGACAGGCGGGCGAAACAACAGGGCGCTGCCAAAGGCACGGGCGCAAATGGATTTACGCCAGATATAGCCCCCCTCGGCCAGTCGGCTAACCAGCCGCCAAGGCCACCGCCATCCCCTTCGAGAACGCGAGGTAGGGTTTCACCCCATGGCGCCCCCCCGAAAAACTATGTTTCATACGCTAAACAAAGCCCAACGGTCGACCTTTTCCACACCGCCAGCGATTAATTTTTTCATAAATAAAACCTAAAAATGACCCTCTCCGTTTACACCCGCATCAGTATTTTAACGGCGGCAAGCCTGCTCAGCTTGGGCATTATCGTAGGGGGAGTTTACCACGAGATCGGTCTGGTGCGCGCCAAATTCGAGGCCCTGCAAAGCATCTCACATATCCAACAAGCCCAAGCCGACGCCGACATGATGCATGATGCACTCCGTGCCGATGTGCTCGCCGCCACCCTGGCTGCCCAGCAAAACGACACGCAAAGACTCGCGGAAATCACCGAAGAAACCCACGAGCACATCAAAAACTTTAATGACGCCATAGCCATCACCCAAGGTCAAAAAGCCTACCCCAAGATTACCAAACTCACCCAAGAGCTCAGCCCCGCCCTGCGCTCCTACACCCAGGCGGCAGAACAGTTGGTAAAGAAATCCGCCCCGCCGAACTCGCTTGGCATCGAAGCCTCGGCCTCGGCAATGACGGGATTTAACACCCTCTTTTCCGACCTGGAAACACGCATGGGCGCACTTTCCGACGCCATCGCCGCCGAAACCGCCGAGATTACCTCCGCGTCCACAAGCAAACTGGATCAGTTTCTCATCGTTGCCGGTCTGTCTGTATTATTCATACAAATACTTATAAGCTTATGGATAACAAGGTCTATAACCCGCCCAATCAAAAACTGCGTCTTGGTCATGAACCGCCTCGCAGAAGGCGACCTGACCACCCAAGTAATCGCCCCCGGCCACGATGAGCTTGGCGCTCTCGGACAAGCCATAAACACCTCGATCAATAACCTGCGCCAACTTCTGGTTGGCCTAAACAAAACCTCCACCGCTCTACTCGGATCCGCCCGCAGCCTCTCTGATACCGCCACTGCCCAAGCCGCCGCCGCCGAGGAGACCACCATACAGGCCAACACCGTAGCCAGCGCTAGCGATCAGCTCTCCGGCACCGCCAAGGCCATGTCGGGCTCAGCCGACCAAATCACCCAATCCACCTCGACCGTCGCCGCCGCCATGGAGGAAATGTCCTCCTCCATCCAGGAAGTCGCGCGCAACTGCGCCCAGGAATCCGAAATCGCCCGCAAGGCCGATACCCAAGCCCGCGCCACCCGCGAACTGATGGCTAAACTCGACGACTCCGCCCGCCAGATCGGCAAGGTCGTGGAGCTCATTAACCGCATCGCCCAGCAAACCAACCTGCTCGCCCTCAACGCCACCATCGAAGCCGCCTCCGCCGGTGAGGC
>JAIXRU010000322.1 GCA_027485045.1 Opitutaceae bacterium
CTCCAAGAAGGATTGGAAGGGTGGCCGCACCGCCGCTCAGAACATCATCCCCTCCGCCACCGGCGCCGCCAAGGCCGTCGCCCTCGTGTGCCCAGAGGTCAAGGGCAAGCTCACCGGCATGGCCTTCCGCGTTCCGACCCCCACCGTGTCGGTCGTCGATCTGACCTTCAAGACCACCAAGGAAACCTCCCTCGCCGAGATCAAGGCCGCCATGAAAAAGGCTTCCGAGACCTACTTGGCTGGCATCCTCGGCTACACCGAAGAAGAAGTCGTCTCCACCGATTTCATCCACGACAAGCAGTCCTCCATTTTCGACGCCGGCTCTTCCATCGAGCTCAACTCGAAGTTCTTCAAGCTCGTGTCCTGGTATGACAATGAGTGGGGCTATTCCAACCGCGTCGTCGATCTGACCAAGAAGATCGCCGCCCAGCTCTAATCCGAGTTTTCTAAACTCTTAATATAAACCACGGAGGACACGGGGAACACGGAGGCGATTCAGTTGCCTCTCCGTGTATTCCGTGACCTCCGTGGTTTTCTTTTTTACGCATTTCTCCCATGGCCAAATATAAATCCATCCGCGACCTCGCTCTAGCTGGCAAACGCGTGCTCATGCGCGTCGATTTCAACGTCCCCCAGGACAAGCAGACTGGCGCAATCACCAACACCGCGCGCATCGCCGCCGCCTTACCCACCGTCAAGTATGCTCTGGAACAGGGCGCCTCGGTGGTCCTGATGTCGCACCTTGGCCGTCCGGACGGTCAGCGCATCGAAAAATTCTCGCTTAAGCCCGTTGCGGCCGAGCTCGAGAAGCTTCTCGGCAAGCCGGTCAAGTTCCTCGACGACTGCGTCGGCCCCGCCGTGGAAGCGGCCTGCGCCAATCTCGCCGCCGGTGAAGTCGTATTGCTAGAGAACCTACGTTTCCACATCGAGGAAGAGGGCAAGGTTAAGCTGGAAGACGGCACATCAAAGAAAGCCGATCCCGCCGCCGTCACCGCTTTCCGCGCCTCCCTGACCAAGCTGGGTGACGTATTCGTGAACGACGCCTTCGGCACCGCTCACCGCGCTCACAGCTCCATGGTCGGCGTCACCCTGCCGCAGAAGGCCGCCGGCTTCCTCATGCAGGCGGAGCTCGATGCTTTCGCCAAGGTGCTCGACAATCCTCAGCGCCCGCTTCTCGCCATCCTCGGCGGCGCTAAAATCGCCGACAAGATTCCCCTCATCAAGAATCTGCTCGGCAAGGCCAACAAGATCATCATCGGCGGCGGCATGGCCTACACCTTTAAGAAGGTCGTTTATGGCAAACAGATCGGCGACAGCCTCTTCGACGTCGAAGGCGCGAAGATCGTGCAGGACCTCGTAAACGAAGCTCAGGCCAAGGGCGTGGAATTGATTTTCCCGGTCGACTATATCGCGGCCGACAAATTCGCCCCCGACGCCGCCACCCAAGCGGTGGATGACGACTCTGGCATCCCCGACGGCTGGCAGGGTCTCGACGCCGGTCCCAAGTCCATAGAACTCTACCGCACTGCCATCCTCGCTTCCAAGACCATCATCTGGAACGGACCGGCCGGCGTGTTTGAGTTCGAGAAGTTTGCCGGCGCCACCAAAGCCATGGCTGAAGCCATCGCTGAGGCTACCGCAGGCGGAGCCATCACCGTGGTCGGCGGCGGCGACACCGCTACGGCGGCCAAGAAATTCGGCGTGGCCAAGAAGGTCTCGCATTGCTCTACCGGCGGCGGCGCGTCCCTCGAGTTCCTCGAAGGCAAAGCCCTGCCCGGTGTTGTATTCCTGGAAAGCTAAGTTTTTCAAAAAACGACAAGTTGAAGTTGGAAGTTGAAGTTTAAGTGCCCGGAATCGGCCTTCACTTCACTGATCCAGCTTCAACTTAATCTTTCACCTTAATCTTAAAGAAAATGTCCCTCCGCAAAAAACTCATCGCTGGTAACTGGAAGATGAACAAAACCGCCGCCGACGGCGTCGCCCTCGTGGCCGACATCGTTGCCGCCGCCGGTAAACAAAACGACGTCGAAGTCGTGGTGTGCCCGCCTTTCACCGGGTTGGAAAGCGCCGCCGCCAAGCTCGAAGGTTCGACCATCAAGCTCGGTGCCCAAAACATGCACCCCGAAGCTTCCGGTGCCTACACCGGCGAGATCTCGGCCGGCATGCTCCGCGCCCTCTTCGTCTCGCACGTCATCCTCGGCCATAGCGAGCGCCGCAGCTACTTCCACGAATCCGACGCCTTCATCAACCAGAAGGTTCTCGCCGCCCTGAAGGCCCAGTTGAAACCTATCCTCTGCGTTGGCGAGACCCTCGCCGAGCGTGAGAGCGGCAGCACGCTCAAGGTTGTTCAGAACCAACTCGAAGCCGGCCTCGAGGGAGTCTCCAAGGACCTGGCCACCAGCGTGGTCATAGCCTACGAGCCGGTTTGGGCGATCGGCACCGGCAAGGTCGCCACCACCGAGCAAGCCCAGGAAGTGCACGCGTTTATCCGCAGCCTTCTGGTCAAACTCTTTGGCGACGCCGTGGCCCAAAAGGTGCGCATTCTCTACGGCGGCTCGATGAAGCCCGCCAATGCCCCCGAGTTACTGGCTCAGAAAGACATCGACGGCGGACTGATCGGTGGCGCGAGCCTCGAGGCCCGCAGCTTCGTCGAGCTGGTCACCGCCGCAATCGCGATCAAGTAAGTCAAGCGACCGACGTTTTCGTCTGGTTCAGGCCCCGTCCCTCGGACGGGGCTTTTTCTTTTTGGCCGCCTTCGGGAAAAGCACCGCGAGATCGGAGTCCTCCTTGGCCACCTCGCGCCAGCTTTTGTCGCGGTTGAAAACATCGACCAAGAGCGTCCGGGCATCGTCCAATTCGCCCAGCAAGGCGGCGTAGCAGGCCAGATTATAGTCCACCAATACGCTGGGCCGGGAGATAAGCCGCCGACCGGTTAAAAGCGTTTCCTGCGCCTCGGTCACACGTTCCAGTTCGCGCAAGGCATAGGCCCAGGCGATCCACGGACGCTCCAATTTGGCATCCTTCGCGACCAATGCTTCCGCCAGTACGAGCACTTCCTGCCAGAGCGATTCGGCCATGGCGATTTCCAGCCGCACCCCGAGGGCGGCGGGACTGGCGGCGAAATCAGGCGGAAGGGGAACCAGCTCTGCCCGGGCTTGGGCGAAGAGCCCGAGTTCCATAAAGCCTATGGCGTAAGAGAGGTGTTTTTCTGGGGAGATCACGCGATACGAAAATGTCTGATAACTACGGTAAAAGACATCCAAAATCCTGCCTTAAACACAAACGCCGACTCTTGCGGTGGCGGGATTTTTAAAAGCGATTTGGCGAGGGGGACTCGCCGCGGTTGGAGATGTGGGTCCGACCGACGCTCGGGCTTACACTCTGGCGCGGCCGGGGGATTCGTCCACGGGGATGTCGTGCGCGCGGGCCCAATCGAGCATGAAGCGCCGCAAGGCTTCGTCGCGATAAGCATACCACGCGTCAAGGACGCCGAGACGGTGCGCGGTGTCTTTGAAATGACGGAACGCGCCGCGGCCCTTGATGGCGCGCCAGAGTTGGTCGGCGGCGGAGCTTACGGGGAGTGTGTCTATGAAGCGTTCCATGTGGCGGTATTCGTGGAAGTCGAAGGCGGTGGGCAGCTTGATGCCGCGACCGGATTCGCTGAGCAGTATGCGGGCGGCCGCGAGTTCGTCTTCATGACAATCGGATGATTCCTCCTCTTCGATGAAGTCACCCTCGGCGACGGCCATGACGTGGTTCTCTAGGATCCATACGCGGCCGGTCTTACGATCCAGCCAGGCGGTGGTCTCGGGAGAAACCATGGCGAGTGAGTCGGTGAGGTCGTCGATTTTGACGGCGGGTCGCATGAGGTGGCGCGGGTTGGAACGAGTTTAGCCTTTTCGAGGACGGATTCTTTGGTCAACGCCAGGGCGTGTCTGGTTTTAAAATACTGATAGGAAACTGGATTGTGCCGTGAATCCCGTGCCGGATTGGTTGCTTTTGGAAACGGTCAAGAATCGAGAACCAGACTATCGCCCCATCTGGGTGCAGCTGACAGAAGCCGAATGGGGGATCGGATCCGGAAGGGGTTTGGAGCGGAGCGTTACGCTCAGGCGCGGCGCCGTCGATACAGCACAAGCCCAAGCATGAACACACCCGCGATCGCGGCGGAGGTGGAAGGTTCGGGAATCGCCGCGACACCAACCTGTAGGCTGATGCCATCCAGGCCGGTCCTGGCCGGGCCGAAATAGACCGCGCTGAATGAGATGCTGGTGAAAGTGCCGATGAATTTCACCGTGCCGTTGGCGTCGGTGTAGGTGCCGTCGTAATCCGTGCCGATGATTTGGTTGCCACTGACGATGAATTCGGCGGTGGCGTTGGTCGTGCCGGAGATAAAGTTTGGCGTGGCGTTGAAGGTGAGCGTTGAGGCGTTTGAGGCGATCAACAGGATTGGGTCGATGACTGAAGCGCCGAATGTGATGGTATAGTTCGGAACAGGGTTTGGAGATTTTTTGCCGACGAATGGGATGGCATCCGAACTACTCAAAGACGGCGAGAACGGGGTGGCTGGCGAATAGAGGGCGTTGGCAAACGCTGCTTCGCCGTTTAAGTTTATCCCCCCGTCAAAGGCGCCGTTTGCATCCCGCGTGAAAGTTATTGAGGTGCCGCCGATGATGCCGGTGACGGTGGTGCCGTTACTGGAGACCCAATCCGCAAAAATTTGGCTGCGGGCCGGGCTGGCGAGAACCAGCAGCGAGGCAATAAAAAGGAAGCGTTGGATTACTGATAGGAAACTGACTGATAGGAAACTGAATTCTGCCGGGGATTGGGATGGGAGCGGTTCAACGGGAGGGCGGGCGCTGAAACAGACTTCGCGAGCATTGGCTGAAGAACGGGATCGAGTGGAAAAAGTCGTTTCGGGAACTGCGCAGTGCTCGTAATTCTCAAAAGCCGTGTTTTCGCTCTGAAACGGCAGGTTTTGTGGGAAGCAACTCATGCACAAAGGCAAAAGCTCCGCCTTTGCGCGAGTCAAGTTTCGGGCGTTTGAGTGTGCTGGGTGTAACAAGGGCAAACCATCGCTGCGCATGGATCGACGCTTGGTGCGACGTTTGATCACGACCCTGTGGCTCAATCTTGCAGACGGCCCGCATCGGTTTGCCTACGAGCGTTGGATCGCGCCGGGCGGGGCAGAGGTGCAATGGGCACCGATTCCCGATCGCATGGTGTTGGGTTCGATCAACGACCTGATCTTCGCGGCGAAGTATGGACTGGTCAATGGCAAGAGTCCGGCGGATTTATCGGGCTGGCTTGCGGAGACGCCGATATCCGTGCTCGGGATGAATTCGCCGGATCGAGTTTTCCCAAAAATCGCGGGCGGGGGCGTAGAGGGTTGACGTTACGTGCGAGCAGAACCCTGGCCGGAGGTCGCCGGCTACATCGGAACTATCGCTCGGCGTGGCGAAGCAGGAGGGCGTTGGCGACGCGTATGGCGCGTTGAGGCTCCAGATGATTTACACCGTTTCGTCAGGATTCAAAGTATGACTTCTTTGGCGCGACACACGCCTTTGTTTCGCCCTGAAGGGCACCGCGAGAGGCGAGGGAAGGTGCGTTGGGGTTATGCGGGAGGCGTGAGCAGTTCTAGTTTGGGGAAACAGGTGCGATAGCGCGCGGCGTCGCGGGTAAGCAGGCGATGACCTTCAATCTGGGCGTGGGCGCCGATGTAGAAGTCGGGCAAGGGGGAACGTCGGGTGCCGTCGCGGCGGCGATAGGCGAGGAAGGCCTGGGCGGCGAGGAAGCCGGCTTCGTAGGGCAAGGGCAGGCGAGTTAACGAAAGTGGGGTGAGGGCGCGTTCCAAGGCGGCGGCGGTGCGATAGGCGGCGGCGAGTTCGGCGTAGATGATCGGATTGATGGCGAGTTCTTCGGTCGCGGCGGCGGTGAGAAGCTGCGCTTCAGCCCAGTCGGCCCAGGTCGGGTCGTCGGTGAGCAAGTCGATCAGGACATTGGCATCGACGAGTATCATACGGTGTCGTCGCGGGTGAGCTTCATGACAGCGGCGGTGGTCAGGTCGGCGTCGGCGGTGCCACGGGCGCGGCGGAGGGCGGCTTTGAGGCGTCGGAGGCGGTCTGGCGCGGCAGGCTTGATGAGGACGCCGCCCTCGGCGGCCTCGAAGGAGACCTCGCCGCGCGCCGGAAAGCCGTAGCGTTTACGCAAAGCGAGCGGAATGGTGACCTGTCCTTTGCTGGTGAGCTTCATCCTGCGGTAAGACTTTCGACGATTGGTAAGACTTGTCAATGGCGTGCGTCTCGATCCGAAGACGACCGCACGTCGGCCAAAGGTTTCAACGTTTCCCGGCCTGAACCCGTTGGATCGGCCCAGGCATGCGATTATAGTATATAAATACCGGATACAAAAACTTCCGATAAACCCCTTTAACTAAGTGCCAGTCTGGCCTTACCCCTTAGTTCTACTTTGTTACTTATTGAGTACGGATATTGGTGATGATTTTCGTCGATCAATGTCGCTCTGTCGAGCGGCGTGACGTTGCTGGAGCTGGCGGATGACTTCCGTTTCCGTGC